>NZ_JBKKRK010000021.1:0-103249 GCF_048847255.1 Pseudomonas algeriensis
CTGACCGCTGCTCTGACCCGTGTCTGCTCCGAAGTTTTCGGTTCGGCCAAGGTTGACTTCGACAAGATCGACAGCGCCCCGGAAGAGAAAGCTCGCGGTATCACCATCAACACCGCTCACGTTGAATACGATTCGTCCGTGCGTCACTACGCACACGTTGACTGCCCAGGTCACGCCGACTACGTAAAAAACATGATCACCGGTGCTGCCCAGATGGACGGCGCGATCCTGGTTTGCTCGGCCGCTGATGGTCCGATGCCACAAACCCGTGAGCATATCCTGCTGTCCCGTCAGGTAGGCGTTCCGTACATCGTTGTCTTCCTGAACAAGGCTGACATGGTTGACGACGCTGAGCTGCTGGAACTGGTTGAGATGGAAGTGCGCGACCTGCTGAGCACTTACGACTTCCCAGGTGATGACACTCCAATCATCATCGGTTCGGCTCTGATGGCTCTGAACGGCCAAGACGACAACGAAATGGGCACCACTGCTGTCAAGAAGCTGGTGGAAACTCTGGACAGCTACATCCCAGAGCCAGAGCGTGCTATCGACAAGCCGTTCCTGATGCCAATCGAAGACGTATTCTCGATCTCCGGTCGCGGTACTGTTGTGACTGGTCGTGTTGAGCGTGGCATCGTCCGTATCCAGGAAGAAGTTGAGATCGTCGGTCTGCGCGACACTCAGAAAACGACCTGCACCGGCGTTGAAATGTTCCGCAAGCTGCTCGACGAAGGTCGTGCTGGCGAGAACTGCGGCGTACTGCTGCGCGGCACCAAGCGTGACGACGTTGAGCGTGGCCAGGTTCTGGTCAAGCCAGGCACCGTCAAGCCGCACACCAAGTTCACCGCAGAAGTCTACGTTCTGAGCAAGGAAGAAGGCGGTCGTCACACTCCGTTCTTCAAAGGCTACCGTCCACAGTTCTACTTCCGTACAACTGACGTGACTGGTAACTGCGAGCTGCCAGAAGGCGTTGAAATGGTAATGCCAGGTGACAACATTCAGATGACTGTCACTCTGATCAAGACCATCGCGATGGAAGACGGCCTGCGTTTCGCTATCCGTGAAGGCGGTCGTACCGTCGGCGCCGGCGTCGTAGCCAAAGTCATCGAGTAAATAGTTGTAATGTCTTTTTCGGGCCGGCATAATGGTCGGCCTGATTTTGTTTTAGGTCAGTAGCTCAATTGGCAGAGCGACGGTCTCCAAAACCGTAGGTTGGGGGTTCGATTCCCTCCTGACCTGCCAGATTCACTCGGTGTGTCTGGCTTTCTTTTCACAGGATCTTCATAGATGACTCCTAAAGCTGAAGCTCAAGGCTCTCGCTTCGATCTGCTCAAGTGGCTAGTGGTAGTCGCTTTGGTGGTTGTTGGCGTTGTTGGCAATCAGTATTTTTCTGCTTCGCCGATCCTGTACCGTGTACTTGCATTGCTTGCCATTGCTGCTGTAGCTGCCTTTGTAGGCCTGCAGACAGCCAAGGGCAAGTCTTTCTTTGTACTCGCTAAGGAAGCTCGCACCGAGATTCGTAAAGTCGTATGGCCGACTCGCCAGGAAACCACGCAGACCACGTTGATCGTTGTGGCTGTTGTTTTGGTGATGGCGTTGCTGCTGTGGGGGCTCGATTCCCTGCTCGGTTGGCTTGTTTCCTTGATTGTTGGCTAAGGGTGTCCCGTGGCTAAGCGTTGGTACGTTGTGCATGCTTACTCGGGTTACGAGAAGCATGTTATGCGCTCGTTGATAGAGCGTGTGAAGCTGGCAGGCATGGAAGATGGCTTTGGCGAGATTCTGGTTCCCACTGAAGAAGTGGTTGAAATGCGTAATGGCCAGAAGCGCAAAAGTGAACGTAAGTTCTTTCCAGGCTATGTGCTGGTACAGATGGATATGAACGAAGGGACTTGGCACTTGGTCAAGGATACCCCTCGGGTGATGGGCTTTATTGGCGGTACCGCCGACAAGCCGGCGCCGATCACAGATAAAGAGGCGGAAGCGATTCTGCGTCGTGTCGCTGATGGTAGCGACAAGCCGAAGCCGAAGACATTGTTTGAGCCAGGTGAGGTTGTACGCGTCACCGACGGTCCATTCGCTGACTTCAATGGCACGGTTGAAGAGGTTAATTACGAAAAGAGCCGGATTCAGGTCGCGGTGCTCATTTTCGGTCGCTCTACTCCGGTAGAGTTGGAGTTCAGTCAGGTCGAAAAGGTCTGATTGGACAGGCATCCCAACCCCGCAGCCCAAGGCTGTGGGGTTTTGTCGTCACTGGGATAAACGCGCAAGCAACCGGGGAGCCTTTCGAGGCGTTCGAACCCGTAATTGGAGTGCCTCATGGCCAAGAAAATTACCGCTTACATCAAGCTGCAAGTGAAGGCCGCTCAGGCTAACCCAAGCCCACCTGTTGGTCCTGCATTGGGTCAGCACGGCGTGAACATCATGGAATTCTGCAAGGCTTTCAACGCCCGTACTCAGGGTCTTGAGCCAGGTCTGCCGACTCCAGTGATCATCACTGTCTACAGCGACCGCAGCTTCACTTTCGAAACAAAAAGCACCCCTGCTTCGGTTCTGCTGAAGAAGGCTGCAGGTTTGACCAGCGGTTCCGCTCGTCCAAACACCGTTAAGGTTGGCACCGTTACCCGTGCTCAGCTGGAAGAAATCGCGAAAACCAAAAACGCGGATCTGACTGCAGCTGATATGGATGCAGCCGTGCGTACTATCGCCGGTTCTGCTCGTAGCATGGGCCTTAACGTGGAGGGTGTGTAATGGCTAAGCTGACCAAGCGTCAAAAGGCTATCGCCGGCAAAATCGAAGCAGGCAAGGCCTACAACTTTGTAGACGCCGCCGCTCTGCTGGCCGAGCTGTCGACTGTCAAGTTCAGCGAGTCGTTCGACGTTGCTGTTAACCTGGGCGTTGACCCACGTAAATCCGACCAGGTCGTACGTAGCGCTACCGTGCTGCCACACGGCACTGGCAAGACTGTTCGTGTTGCCGTGTTCACCCAGGGCCCAGCAGCTGAAGCTGCTCTGGCCGCTGGTGCTGATCGCGTAGGCATGGACGATCTGGCTGCTGAAATGAAAGGCGGCGACCTGAACTATGACGTCGTGATCGCATCCCCGGATGCCATGCGCGTTGTAGGCCAGTTGGGTCAGATCCTCGGTCCACGTGGTCTGATGCCTAACCCTAAAGTCGGCACCGTAACCCCAGACGTAGCCACCGCGGTTAAAAACGCCAAGGCCGGTCAGGTTCGTTATCGCACCGACAAGAACGGCATCATTCACACTTCCGTTGGCAAAATCGGCTTCGACGCCGTCAAGCTGAAGGAAAACGTTGAAGCTCTGATCGCTGATCTGAAGCGCATCAAGCCAGCTTCTTCGAAAGGTATCTACGTCAAGCGCGTTACCCTGAGCACCACTATGGGCCCAGGTCTGATCATCGATCAGAGCTCGCTCGACGCGTAAGACAAAGGTTGGCGCAAGCGATTGCGCCAATCAAATATTGGGGTCCCTGCCTGGCGGGGGCTGTCCAAGACCGTAGGCGACGAAAGTCTTAAACCACAAGCCTACGCAGATGGTGCTCCCGGTTCCTTACCGAATCAGACACCAAAACGACATTCGGTTTCGATCGGATGAAACGGTAACAAGCAGGAGTTAAACCCGTGGCAATTAAACTCGAAGACAAGAAGGCCATCGTCGCTGAAGTCAACGAGGCTGCCAAAGCTGCTCTGTCCGCTGTCGTGGCTGATGCCCGTGGCGTAACAGTAGGCGCTATGACCGGACTCCGTAAAGAGGCTCGTGAAGCTGGCGTTTACGTACGTGTAGTACGTAACACCCTGCTCAAGCGCGCTGTTGCTGACACTGAATACAGTGTCCTCAATGACGTGTTCACCGGCCCGACCTTGATCGCGTTCTCCACCCAACATCCCGGCGCTGCTGCCCGTTTGTTCAAGGAATTCGCCAAAGGTCAGGACAAGTTCGAGATTAAGGCAGCTGCGTTCGAGGGCAAGTTCCTCGCAGCTAACCAGATCGACGTACTGGCAACTCTGCCGACCCGTGACGAAGCAATCTCCCAGCTGATGAGCGTGATTCAAGGCGCTACCAGCAAGTTGGCTCGTACTCTGGCGGCACTGCGCGACCAGAAAGAAGCTGCCGCAGCCTAAGGCTCGACACTCCTTTTCGCGTTTTTTGTTTATTTCGATGGTCGCGTAGGCCGTCCCCCAATCCAGGAATTTAGAGTCATGTCTATCTCTCAAAACGATATCCTCGAAGCCGTTGGCAACATGTCCGTAATGGAAGTTGTTGAGCTGATCAAAGCTTTCGAAGAAAAATTCGGTGTTACCGCTGCCGCTGCTTCCGCTGGTCCAGCTGTTGCCGCTGCCGTTGCTGAAGAGCAAACCGAATTCAACGTCATGCTGACCGAAGCTGGCGAGAAGAAAGTAAACGTGATCAAGGCAGTACGTGAACTGACCGGTCTGGGCCTGAAAGAAGCCAAGGCTGTAGTTGACGGCGCTCCTGCCATGGTTCTGGAAGCTGTTGCCAAAGACGCAGCTGACAAAGCCAAAGCAGCACTGGAAGAAGCAGGCGCTAAAGTCGAGCTGAAGTAAGCATCGACTTTGCGTCTCCAGCCCGAGCGTTAAGCGACAGGCTGATGGCTGGTGGCTCTTGCCACCGGCCTTTTTCCGTTATTGGCAGCCGACTGGGTCGGTGCTGATCGCGAGCTGTAACCACCCGATGTGGTGGCGCAAACCATGGGGTTTGCACGATTTTCTGGCTGCTCCCGTCGGGAGGGGCCAAACAAGCAGGTGACCAAGCTGGGGAACGCTGATGGCTTACTCATATACTGAGAAAAAACGTATCCGCAAGGACTTTAGCAAGTTGCCGGACGTCATGGATGTGCCGTACCTCCTGGCCATCCAGCTGGATTCGTATCGTGAATTCTTGCAAGCGGGAGCGACTAAAGATCAGTTCCGCGACGTGGGCCTGCATGCGGCCTTCAAATCCGTTTTCCCGATCATCAGCTACTCCGGCAATGCTGCGCTGGAGTACGTCGGTTATCGCCTGGGCGAACCGGCATTTGATGTCAAAGAATGCGTATTGCGCGGTGTTACTTACGCCGTACCTTTGCGGGTAAAAGTGCGCCTGATCATTTTCGACAAAGAATCGTCGAATAAAGCGATCAAGGACATCAAAGAGCAAGAAGTCTACATGGGTGAAATCCCCCTGATGACTGAGAACGGTACCTTCGTAATCAATGGTACCGAGCGTGTAATCGTTTCCCAGCTGCACCGTTCCCCGGGCGTGTTCTTCGACCACGACCGTGGTAAGACGCACAGTTCCGGCAAACTGCTCTACTCCGCGCGCATCATTCCTTACCGCGGTTCGTGGCTGGACTTCGAGTTCGACCCGAAAGACTGCGTATTCGTGCGTATTGACCGTCGTCGCAAGCTGCCTGCATCGGTACTGCTGCGCGCGCTCGGCTATACCACCGAAGAAGTGCTGGACGCGTTCTACACCACCAACGTCTTCCATGTGCAAGGTGAGAACCTGAGCCTGGAGTTGGTGCCTCAGCGCCTGCGCGGTGAAATCGCGGTCCTGGATATCCAGGACGACAAGGGCAAGGTTATTGTCGAGCAAGGCCGTCGTATTACTGCTCGCCACATCAACCAGCTGGAAAAAGCCGGTATCAAAGAGCTGCAGGTGCCGATGGACTACGTCCTGGGTCGCACCACCGCCAAGGTCATCGTGCACCCAGCCACCGGCGAGATCATCGCTGAGTGCAATACCGAGCTCACCGTCGAGATCCTGGCGAAGATCGTCAAGGCTCAGGTCGTTCGTATCGAGACCCTGTACACCAACGACATCGACTGCGGTCCGTTCATCTCCGACACGCTGAAGATCGACTCCACTGGCAACCAGCTGGAAGCCTTGGTCGAGATCTATCGCATGATGCGTCCTGGCGAGCCGCCAACCAAGGATGCTGCCGAGACCCTGTTCAACAACCTGTTCTTCAGCCCTGAGCGCTATGACCTCTCCGCGGTCGGCCGGATGAAGTTCAACCGTCGTATCGGTCGTACCGAGATCGAAGGTTCGGGCGTGCTGAACAAGGATGACATCGTTGCGGTGCTCAAGACCCTGGTCGACATCCGTAACGGCAAAGGCATCGTCGATGACATCGACCACCTGGGTAACCGTCGCGTTCGCTGCGTAGGCGAAATGGCCGAAAACCAGTTCCGTGTTGGCCTGGTGCGCGTAGAGCGCGCGGTCAAGGAACGCCTGTCGATGGCTGAAAGCGAAGGCCTGATGCCGCAAGACCTGATCAACGCCAAGCCAGTGGCCGCGGCGGTGAAGGAATTCTTCGGCTCGAGCCAGCTGTCCCAGTTCATGGACCAGAACAACCCGCTGTCCGAGATCACCCACAAGCGTCGTGTTTCCGCACTCGGCCCAGGCGGTCTGACCCGTGAGCGTGCAGGCTTCGAAGTTCGTGACGTACACCCGACTCACTACGGTCGTGTATGCCCGATCGAAACGCCGGAAGGTCCGAACATCGGTCTGATCAACTCTTTGGCCGCCTATGCGCGCACCAACCAGTATGGCTTCCTCGAAAGCCCGTACCGTGTGGTGAAAGACGCCCTGGTCACCGACGAGATCGTGTTCCTGTCTGCCATCGAAGAGGCTGATCACGTGATCGCCCAGGCTTCGGCCACGATGAACGACAAGAAAGTCCTGACCGACGAGCTGGTAGCTGTTCGTCACTTGAACGAGTTCACCGTCAAGGCGCCGGAAGACGTCACCTTGATGGACGTATCGCCGAAGCAGGTAGTGTCGGTTGCAGCGTCGCTGATCCCGTTCCTCGAGCACGACGACGCCAACCGTGCGTTGATGGGTTCGAACATGCAGCGTCAGGCTGTACCGACCCTGCGTGCCGATAAGCCGCTGGTAGGTACTGGCATGGAGCGCAACGTTGCGCGCGACTCCGGCGTTTGCGTCGTGGCTCGTCGTGGCGGTGTGATCGATTCCGTCGACGCCAGCCGTATCGTGGTTCGTGTTGCCGATGACGAAGTAGAGCCGGGCGAAGCCGGTGTCGACATCTACAACCTGACCAAGTACACCCGCTCCAACCAGAACACCTGCATCAACCAGCGTCCGCTGGTAAGCAAAGGTGATCGGGTTCAGCGCAGCGACATCATGGCCGACGGCCCGTCCACCGACATGGGTGAACTGGCGCTGGGTCAGAACATGCGCATCGCGTTCATGGCATGGAACGGCTTCAACTTCGAAGACTCCATCTGCCTGTCCGAGCGTGTGGTCCAGGAAGACCGCTTCACCACGATCCACATCCAGGAACTGACCTGTGTGGCTCGTGACACCAAGCTTGGCCCAGAGGAAATCACTGCGGACATCCCGAACGTGGGTGAAGCTGCACTGAACAAGCTGGACGAAGCCGGTATCGTTTATGTAGGTGCTGAAGTTGGCGCGGGCGACATCCTGGTCGGCAAGGTCACTCCGAAAGGCGAGACCCAACTGACTCCGGAAGAGAAGCTGCTGCGTGCAATCTTCGGTGAAAAAGCCAGCGACGTGAAAGACACCTCCCTGCGCGTGCCTACCGGCACCAAGGGTACCGTCATCGACGTACAGGTCTTCACCCGCGACGGCGTTGAGCGTGACGCTCGCGCACTGTCGATCGAGAAGACTCAGCTCGACGAGATCCGCAAGGACCTGAACGAAGAGTTCCGTATCGTCGAAGGCGCGACTTTCGAACGTCTGCGCTCCGCCCTGGTCGGCCACAAAGCCGAAGGCGGCGCCGGCCTGAAGAAAGGTCAGGAGATTACCGACGAAGTCCTCGACGGTCTTGAGCATGGCCAGTGGTTCAAGCTGCGCATGGCTGAAGATGCTCTGAACGAGCAGCTCGAGAAGGCCCAGGCCTATATCGTTGATCGCCGTCGTCTGCTGGACGACAAGTTCGAAGACAAGAAGCGCAAACTGCAGCAGGGCGATGACCTGGCTCCAGGCGTGCTGAAAATCGTCAAGGTTTACCTGGCAATCCGTCGTCGCATCCAGCCGGGCGACAAGATGGCCGGTCGTCACGGTAACAAGGGTGTGGTCTCCGTGATCATGCCGGTTGAAGACATGCCGCACGATGCCAATGGCACCCCGGTCGATGTGGTTCTCAACCCGTTGGGCGTACCTTCGCGTATGAACGTTGGTCAGATTCTCGAAACTCACCTGGGCCTCGCGGCCAAAGGGTTGGGCGAGAAGATCAACCGCATGATCGAAGAGCAGCGCAAGGTCGCTGACCTGCGTAAGTTCCTGCACGAGATCTACAACGAGATCGGCGGGCGCAACGAAGAGCTGGACACCTTCTCCGACCAGGAAATCCTGGACTTGGCGAAGAACCTGCGCGGCGGCGTTCCAATGGCTACCCCGGTGTTCGACGGTGCCAAGGAAAGCGAAATCAAGGCCATGCTGAAACTGGCGGACCTGCCAGAAAGCGGCCAGATGCAGCTGTTCGATGGTCGTACCGGCAACAAGTTCGAGCGTCCGGTTACCGTTGGCTACATGTACATGCTGAAGCTGAACCACTTGGTAGACGACAAGATGCACGCTCGTTCTACCGGTTCTTACAGCCTGGTTACCCAGCAGCCGCTGGGTGGTAAGGCGCAGTTCGGTGGTCAGCGTTTCGGGGAGATGGAGGTCTGGGCACTGGAAGCATACGGTGCTGCATACACTCTGCAAGAAATGCTCACAGTGAAGTCGGACGATGTGAACGGCCGGACCAAGATGTACAAAAACATCGTGGACGGCGATCACCGTATGGAACCGGGCATGCCCGAGTCCTTCAACGTGTTGATCAAGGAAATTCGTTCCCTCGGCATCGATATCGATCTGGAAACCGAATAACACGTGACGCGAATCGAGAGCGGGGCTGTTTTGCCCGCTCTCTGCTCCGCCAGGAGGAAAGGCCTTGAAAGACCTACTGAATTTGCTGAAAAACCAGGGTCAAGTCGAAGAGTTCGACGCCATCCGTATTGGATTGGCCTCGCCTGAGATGATCCGTTCGTGGTCGTTCGGTGAAGTAAAAAAACCGGAAACCATCAACTACCGTACGTTCAAACCCGAGCGTGATGGTCTGTTCTGCGCCAAGATCTTTGGCCCGGTAAAGGATTACGAGTGCCTGTGCGGTAAGTACAAGCGCTTGAAGCATCGCGGCGTGATCTGCGAGAAGTGCGGCGTTGAAGTCGCGCTGGCAAAAGTTCGTCGTGAGCGCATGGCGCACATCGAACTGGCCTCGCCGGTTGCCCACATCTGGTTCCTGAAATCGCTGCCGTCCCGTATCGGCCTGCTGATGGACATGACCCTGCGTGATATCGAACGCGTTCTCTACTTCGAGAGCTATGTCGTTATCGATCCAGGCATGACCACTCTTGAAAAAGGTCAGCTGCTCAACGACGAACAGTACTTCGAAGCGCTGGAAGAGTTCGGCGACGATTTCGATGCCCGCATGGGTGCCGAAGCTGTCCGCGAACTGCTGCACGCTATCGACCTGGAGCACGAGATTGGTCGTCTGCGTGAAGAGATTCCGCAAACCAACTCCGAAACCAAGATCAAGAAGCTGTCCAAGCGTCTGAAGTTGATGGAAGCCTTCCAGGGTTCCGGCAACCTGCCAGAGTGGATGGTGCTGACCGTTCTGCCGGTACTGCCGCCAGACCTGCGTCCGCTGGTTCCGCTCGATGGCGGTCGTTTCGCGACTTCCGACCTCAACGATCTGTATCGTCGGGTGATCAACCGTAACAACCGCTTGAAGCGCCTGCTCGATCTGTCCGCTCCGGACATCATCGTGCGCAACGAAAAGCGTATGTTGCAGGAAGCGGTGGACGCATTGCTCGACAACGGTCGTCGTGGCCGCGCTATCACCGGTTCGAACAAGCGTCCTCTGAAATCCCTGGCTGACATGATCAAGGGTAAGCAGGGTCGTTTCCGTCAGAACTTGCTCGGTAAGCGTGTTGACTACTCCGGTCGTTCGGTAATTACCGTAGGCCCGACCCTGCGTCTGCACCAGTGCGGCCTGCCAAAGAAAATGGCCCTGGAACTGTTCAAACCGTTCATCTTCGGCAAGCTGGAAATGCGTGGTCTTGCAACCACCATCAAGGCGGCCAAGAAGATGGTCGAGCGCGAGCTGCCAGAGGTCTGGGACGTTCTCGCCGAAGTGATTCGCGAACACCCAGTGCTGCTCAACCGTGCACCGACCCTTCACCGTCTGGGTATCCAGGCGTTTGAACCGGTACTGATCGAAGGTAAGGCTATCCAGCTGCACCCGCTGGTCTGTGCTGCGTACAACGCCGACTTCGACGGCGACCAAATGGCCGTGCACGTACCGCTGACGCTGGAAGCCCAGCTCGAAGCGCGTGCGTTGATGATGTCGACCAACAACATCCTGTCGCCAGCCAACGGTGAGCCAATCATCGTTCCGTCCCAGGACGTTGTATTGGGTCTGTACTACATGACTCGTGAAGCGATCAACGCCAAGGGCGAAGGTCGTGTGTTCGCGGACCTGCAGGAAGTTGACCGTGTGTTCCGTGCCGGCGAAGCCGCACTGCACGCCAAGGTCAAGGTGCGGATCAACGAAACCGTAAACGATCGTGATGGCAACAGCGTGACCAACACTCGTATCGTCGACACCACCGTCGGCCGTGCGCTGCTGTTCCAGGTCGTGCCGAAAGGCTTGTCCTTCGATGTCGTCAACCTGCCGATGAAGAAAAAGGCGATCTCCAAGCTGATCAACCAGTGCTACCGCGTGGTTGGTCTGAAAGAGACCGTGATCTTCGCTGACCAGTTGATGTACACCGGTTTTGCCTATTCGACCATCTCCGGCGTTTCCATCGGTGTTAACGACTTCGTTATCCCTGATGAAAAAGCCCGCATCATCGGTGCAGCCACCGAAGAAGTGAAAGAGATCGAAAGCCAGTACGCGTCCGGCCTGGTAACCCAGGGCGAGAAGTACAACAAGGTGATCGACCTCTGGTCCAAGGCGAACGACGAAGTATCCAAGGCCATGATGGCCAACCTCTCGAAAGAGAAGGTCATCGACCGCCATGGCAAGGAAGTCGACCAGGAATCCTTCAACTCGATGTACATGATGGCCGACTCGGGTGCGCGGGGTTCTGCTGCGCAGATCCGTCAGCTCGCCGGTATGCGTGGCCTGATGGCCAAGCCGGACGGCTCCATCATCGAGACCCCGATTACTGCGAACTTCCGTGAAGGTTTGAGCGTACTCCAGTACTTCATCTCCACTCACGGTGCTCGTAAGGGTCTTGCGGATACCGCGTTGAAAACGGCGAACTCCGGTTACCTGACTCGTCGTCTGGTAGACGTTGCCCAGGATCTGGTCGTGACCGAGATCGATTGCGGCACCGAGCATGGCCTGGTAATGACTCCGCACATTGAAGGCGGTGACGTTGTTGAGCCGCTGGGTGAGCGCGTATTGGGTCGTGTCATCGCCCGTGACGTATTCAAGCCGGGTACCGAGGACGTCATCGTTCCTGCTGGCACCCTGGTTGACGAGAAGTGGGTCGAATTCATCGAGCTCAACAGCATCGACGAAGTGATCGTGCGCTCGCCGATCAGCTGTGAAACCCGCTACGGCATCTGCGCCAAGTGCTACGGTCGCGACCTGGCACGTGGTCACCAGGTGAACATCGGTGAAGCGGTCGGCGTTATTGCTGCCCAGTCCATCGGTGAGCCGGGTACCCAGCTGACCATGCGTACGTTCCACATCGGTGGTGCGGCAAGCCGGACCTCCGCGGCCGACAGCGTTCAGGTGAAGAATGGCGGTACTGTCCGCCTGCACAACCTGAAGCATGTTGAGCGTGTCGACGGTCACCTGGTCGCCGTGTCCCGTTCCGGTGAGTTGGCGATTGCCGACGACTTCGGTCGTGAGCGCGAGCGCTACAAGCTGCCGTACGGTGCCGTGATTTCGGTGAAGGAAGGCGACAAGGTCGACGCTGGTGCCATCGTGGCCAAGTGGGATCCGCACACTCACCCAATCGTCACCGAGATGAAAGGTACCGTGACCTACGTGGGCATGGAAGAAGGCATCACGATCAAGCGTCAGACTGACGAATTGACCGGTATGACCAACATCGAGGTGCTCGACGCAAAAGATCGTCCAGCTGCAGGCAAGGACATCCGTCCGGCCGTGAAGATGGTCGACGACAACGGCAAGGATCTGTTGCTGCCAGGTACTGACGTAATCGCTCAGTACTTCCTGCCGGCCAACGCCCTGGTCGGTGTTGCGGACGGTGCGCGGATCGCGATCGGTGATGTTATCGCTCGTATCCCGCAAGAAACTTCGAAGACCCGCGACATCACCGGTGGTCTGCCGCGTGTTGCCGACTTGTTCGAAGCTCGTCGTCCGAAAGAAGCCTCGATTCTGGCTGAAGTCAGCGGCACCATCGCGTTCGGTAAAGAGACCAAGGGCAAGCGCCGCCTGGTTATCACCCCGAACGACGGTAGCGATCCGTACGAAGAGCTGATTCCTAAGTGGCGTCACCTGAACGTCTTCGAAGGCGAACAGGTAAACCGCGGCGAAGTTATCTCCGACGGTCCGAGCGATCCACACGACATCCTGCGTCTGCTGGGTGTGAGTGCGCTGGCCAAGTACATCGTGAACGAGATCCAGGACGTTTATCGTCTGCAGGGCGTGAAGATCAACGACAAGCACATCGAGACCATCCTGCGTCAGATGCTGCGTAAAGTTGAGATCTCCGAGTCCGGTGATTCCAGCTTCATCAAGGGCGACCAGATGGAACTGACTCACGTACTGGTAGAAAACGAGCGCCTGGCGAACGAGGACAAGTTCCTTGCCAAGTTCACTCGCGTACTGCTGGGTATCACCAAGGCGTCGTTGTCCACCGAATCGTTCATCTCGGCGGCTTCCTTCCAGGAAACCACCCGCGTACTGACCGAAGCGGCGGTAACCGGCAAGCGCGATTACCTGCGCGGCCTGAAAGAAAACGTGGTCGTGGGTCGTCTGATCCCGGCCGGTACCGGTTTGGCCTATCACAGCGAGCGCAAGCGTCGCCGTGATGCAGACAAGCCGTTGCGCGTAAGCGCCAGTGAAGTGGAAGCTGCACTGACCGAAGCACTGAACTCGAGCGGTAACTGAGTTCGGCGTTGATTGAGTGCCTGGCCCTGGTCATCCCGTTCGGCGGATCGAGACAAATTGTCGAGATCTGGCGGGCGGGGAGGTCGGGGCCTTGCCTTGACTGGGGACAAGATCCTCTTTAGACTCTTGATCCCCTAAATTTGGCGGGAATTCGTTCCTGCCATTTTGCTTTTCTTGCAAGACAATAGCGTCGCAAGACAACAGTGGAGCTAGTAGATGGCAACTATCAACCAGCTGGTACGTCAGCCGCGTAAGCGTATCGTCGAGAAATCCGACGTGCCTGCGCTGCAGAACTGCCCGCAACGTCGTGGCGTATGCACCCGTGTGTATACCACCACGCCGAAAAAACCTAACTCGGCACTGCGTAAAGTATGCCGTGTGCGTCTGACCAACGGTTTCGAGGTTTCCTCGTACATCGGTGGTGAAGGCCACAACCTGCAAGAGCACAGCGTGGTACTGATCCGCGGCGGTCGTGTAAAAGACTTGCCAGGTGTTCGTTACCACACCGTTCGCGGTTCTTTGGATACTTCCGGCGTTAAAGGTCGTAACCAGGGTCGTTCGAAGTACGGTACCAAGCGTCCGAAGTAATCGGCCGTTTTGCAGTTTTTCATTTTTATTGAGTCGATAAGAGTAAGGTCGGGCACGCATCTGCTGTCCCGGGCTAACCTGAAGACCGCTTGAGGGCTTATCATGCCAAGACGTCGCGTAGCAGCCAAACGTGAGATTCTGGACGATCCGAAATACGGAAGCCAGATTCTCGCCAAGTTCATGAACCACGTTATGGAAAGCGGCAAGAAAGCCGTTGCCGAGCGTATCGTTTATGGCGCACTGGACAAAGTTAAGGAACGCAAGAACAGCGATCCCCTGGAAATCTTCGAGAAAGCTCTCGACGCCATCGCTCCGCTGGTCGAAGTGAAGTCGCGCCGTGTAGGCGGTGCTACTTACCAGGTTCCGGTCGAAGTTCGTCCTTCCCGTCGTAACGCCCTGGCAATGCGCTGGCTGGTAGACTTCGCCCGCAAGCGCGGCGAGAAGTCCATGGCCCTGCGTTTGGCTGGTGAACTGTTGGACGCTGCTGAAGGTAAAGGTGCTGCAGTTAAGAAGCGTGAAGACGTGCACCGTATGGCTGAAGCCAACAAGGCTTTCTCGCACTACCGCTTCTAATTTTAGCGTCACTCAATTTGCGAGGGCTTTATGGCTCGTACTACACCGATTAACCGCTACCGTAACATCGGTATCGTTGCTCACGTGGATGCTGGTAAAACCACCACCACCGAGCGCGTCCTTTTTTACACCGGCAAAAGTCACAAAATGGGCGAGGTGCATGACGGCGCCGCGACCACAGACTGGATGGTTCAGGAGCAGGAGCGTGGTATTACCATTACTTCTGCTGCTATCACCGCCTTCTGGAAAGGTTCTGAGAAGCAGTACCCGCACGAGCATCGTTTCAACGTTATCGATACCCCGGGCCACGTAGACTTCACCATTGAAGTTGAGCGTTCCCTGCGTGTACTCGACGGCGCGGTCGTTGTGTTCTGTGGCACTTCGGGTGTTGAGCCTCAGTCGGAAACCGTATGGCGTCAGGCCAACAAATACGGCGTTCCACGTCTTGTTTATGTAAACAAGATGGACCGTGCTGGCGCCAACTTCCTGCGCGTGATCGGTCAGATCAAGCAGCGTCTGGGTCACACTCCGGTGCCTATCCAGCTCGCTATCGGTTCGGAAGACAACTTCCAGGGCCAGATCGACCTGATCAACATGCAGGCCGTGTACTGGAATGACTCCGACAAGGGTATGGTCCCTGTTCGCAAGGACATTCCTGCCGAGCTGTTGGAAGAAGCCGAGCAATGGCGCAGCAACATGGTTGAGGCAGCAGCCGAAGCCAGCGAAGAGCTGATGAACAAGTACCTCGAAGGTGAAGAGCTCACCAACGACGAAATCAAGGCCGCTCTGCGTCAGCGTACTATCGCTGGTGAGATCGTTCTGGCTGTTTGCGGTTCTTCCTTCAAGAACAAGGGTGTTCCCCTGGTTCTCGACGCCGTGATCGACTTCCTGCCTGCTCCAACCGACATTCCTGCTATCAAGGGTTCCAACCCTGATAACGAGGAAGAGGAAATGGAGCGTCACGCAAGTGATGACGAGCCGTTCGCGGCCTTGGCATTCAAGATCGCTACCGACCCATTCGTGGGTACCTTGACCTTTGTTCGAGTTTACTCGGGCGTGTTGGCATCCGGCGACGGCGTGATCAACTCGGTGAAAGGCAAGAAAGAGCGCGTGGGTCGTATGGTGCAGATGCACGCAAACGCCCGTGAAGAAATCAAGGAAGTGCGCGCTGGCGACATCGCGGCCTTGATCGGCATGAAGGACGTCACCACTGGCGAGACCTTGTGCAACGCTGACAAGCCAATCATCCTGGTTCGCATGGACTTCCCGGAGCCGGTTATTTCGGTTGCCGTTGAGCCTAAGACCAAGGATGACCAGGAAAAAATGGGTATCGCTCTGGGCAAGCTTGCTCAGGAAGACCCGTCTTTCCGCGTCAAGACTGATGAAGAGACTGGTCAGACGATCATCTCCGGCATGGGCGAGCTGCACCTGGACATCCTGGTTGACCGGATGCGCCGTGAGTTCAACGTCGAAGCCAACATCGGTAAGCCTCAGGTTTCCTATCGTGAGCGCATCACGAAGAGCTGTGAAATCGAAGGCAAGTTCGTTCGCCAGTCCGGCGGTCGTGGCCAGTTCGGTCACTGCTGGATCCGTTTTGCTCCTGCTGACGAAGGTCAGGAAGGTCTGCAATTCCTGAACGAAGTCGTTGGTGGTGTGGTTCCTAAGGAATACATCCCGGCGATCCAGAAAGGTATCGAAGAGCAGATGAAGAACGGCGTTGTTGCCGGCTATCCGCTGATCGGCCTGAAGGCGACTGTGTTCGACGGTTCTTACCACGACGTCGACTCCAACGAGATGGCGTTTAAGGTGGCTGCTTCCATGGCTACCAAGCAACTGGCCCAGAAGGGCGGTGGTGAGTTGCTTGAACCTATCATGGCGGTAGAAGTCGTTACGCCTGAAGACTACATGGGTGATGTCATGGGCGACCTTAACCGTCGTCGTGGCATGATTCTGGGTATGGAAGATACGGTTTCCGGCAAGGTTATCCGCGCCGAGGTTCCGTTGGGTGAGATGTTCGGTTACGCAACCGACGTTCGCTCCATGTCTCAGGGTCGCGCAAGCTACTCTATGGAATTCAAAAAATACAATACAGCTCCGTCGCATATCGTCGAGACTGTTACCAAAAAGCAAGGCTGATCCAGCCCCTTTAAGCTAGGAGTTAATTGTCGTGGCTAAAGAAAAATTTGAACGGAACAAACCGCACGTCAACGTTGGCACCATCGGCCACGTTGACCACGGTAAAACTACCCTGACCGCTGCTCTGACCCGTGTCTGCTCCGAAGTTTTCGGTTCGGCCAAGGTTGACTTCGACAAGATCGACAGCGCCCCGGAAGAGAAAGCTCGCGGTATCACCATCAACACCGCTCACGTTGAATACGATTCGTCCGTGCGTCACTACGCACACGTTGACTGCCCAGGTCACGCCGACTACGTAAAAAACATGATCACCGGTGCTGCCCAGATGGACGGCGCGATCCTGGTTTGCTCGGCCGCTGATGGTCCGATGCCACAAACCCGTGAGCATATCCTGCTGTCCCGTCAGGTAGGCGTTCCGTACATCGTTGTCTTCCTGAACAAGGCTGACATGGTTGACGACGCTGAGCTGCTGGAACTGGTTGAGATGGAAGTGCGCGACCTGCTGAGCACTTACGACTTCCCAGGTGATGACACTCCAATCATCATCGGTTCGGCTCTGATGGCTCTGAACGGCCAAGACGACAACGAAATGGGCACCACTGCTGTCAAGAAGCTGGTGGAAACTCTGGACAGCTACATCCCAGAGCCAGAGCGTGCTATCGACAAGCCGTTCCTGATGCCAATCGAAGACGTATTCTCGATCTCCGGTCGCGGTACTGTTGTGACTGGTCGTGTTGAGCGTGGCATCGTCCGTATCCAGGAAGAAGTTGAGATCGTCGGTCTGCGCGACACTCAGAAAACGACCTGCACCGGCGTTGAAATGTTCCGCAAGCTGCTCGACGAAGGTCGTGCTGGCGAGAACTGCGGCGTACTGCTGCGCGGCACCAAGCGTGACGACGTTGAGCGTGGCCAGGTTCTGGTCAAGCCAGGCACCGTCAAGCCGCACACCAAGTTCACCGCAGAAGTCTACGTTCTGAGCAAGGAAGAAGGCGGTCGTCACACTCCGTTCTTCAAAGGCTACCGTCCACAGTTCTACTTCCGTACAACTGACGTGACTGGTAACTGCGAGCTGCCAGAAGGCGTTGAAATGGTAATGCCGGGTGACAACATTCAGATGACTGTCACTCTGATCAAGACCATCGCGATGGAAGACGGCCTGCGTTTCGCTATCCGTGAAGGCGGTCGTACCGTCGGCGCCGGCGTCGTAGCCAAAGTCATCGAATAAGACTCTTTCAGAGTCGACTCGATGAACAGGAAAGCCCCCGCTTAGCGGGGGCTTTTTTATTAGGTTGACACCTATCAGGGGCGTCTATAGAATTGCGCCTCCTTTTAACGGGCGTATTGCGCCCGGTGGGAATAGCAGCCGGAGTCTGAAATCCAATGCAAAATCAGCAAATCCGTATCAGGTTGAAGGCTTTTGACCATCGCCTGATCGACCAATCCACCCAGGAAATCGTGGAAACCGCGAAACGTACTGGTGCTCAAGTGCGTGGTCCAATTCCACTGCCTACCCGTAAAGAGCGGTTCACCGTTCTGGTCTCCCCGCACGTCAACAAAGACGCGCGTGACCAGTACGAGATCCGTACTCATAAGCGCGTTCTGGACATCGTCCAGCCAACGGATAAAACCGTTGATGCTCTTATGAAGCTTGATCTTGCGGCCGGTGTGGAAGTGCAGATCAGCCTCGGCTAAGACTCGGTCTTAGTCGTGTAACGCTCTGAAATGGGCGGCCATAGCGGGTGAAAGCCCCGTACACTCATGAGGTTTACAACATGACTATTGGTGTAGTCGGTCGTAAATGCGGTATGACCCGTATTTTCACCGAAGAAGGTGTCTCCATTCCGGTCACGGTCATTGAGATCGAGCCGAATCGCGTCACCCAGTTCAAAACTGAAGAGACCGATGGCTATCGTGCAGTGCAAGTCACTGTCGGCGAGCGTCGCGCTTCGCGTGTAACAGCTGCTCAAGCTGGCCACTTCGCCAAGGCGAACGTAGCCGCTGGTCGTACCGTAATGGAATTCCGCCTTGAAGAAGGCGAGTACCAGGCCGGCGATCTGATCAACGCTGAAATCTTCGCTGCTGGTCAACTGGTTGATGTAACCGGTCAGTCCAAAGGTAAAGGCTTCCAGGGTACGATCAAGCGTTGGAACTTCCGCGGGCAAGATAACACCCACGGTAACTCCGTATCCCACCGCGTTCCAGGCTCTATCGGCCAGTGCCAGACTCCTGGTCGTGTATTCAAGGGCAAAAAAATGTCCGGTCATATGGGCGCTGAGCGCGTGACCGTGCAGTCCCTCGAAGTAGTGCGCGTGGACGCTGAACGCAATCTGTTGTTGGTCAAGGGCGCTGTTCCTGGCGCTACTGGCGGCAACTTGGTTGTACGTCCAGCAGCCAAGGCTCGCGGTTAAGGGGAAGCTGACATGCAATTAAATGTAAATGACGCTCAAGCGATCGAAGTTTCCGAACTGACATTTGGCGGCGAATTCAACGAGACGCTGGTTCACCAAGCAGTCGTGGCCTACATGGCCGGCGGCCGTCAAGGTAGCAAGCAGCAAAAGACCCGTTCCGACGTTTCTGGTGGCGGTAAGCGCCCATGGCGTCAGAAAGGTACTGGCCGTGCTCGTGCCGGTACAATCCGTAGCCCAATCTGGCGTGGCGGCGGTACCACTTTCGCAGCTCGTCCTCAGGATCACTCCCAGAAGCTGAACAAGAAGATGTATCGCGCAGCAATGCGTTCCATCCTTGCTGAGCTGGTGCGTACTGATCGTCTGGTCGTGGTTCAGGACTTCGCTGTTGAAGCACCGAAAACCAAAGATCTGCTGAACAAGCTGAATGGCATGGGTCTGACTGACGTCCTGATCGTGTCTGACGCTGTTGATCAGAACCTGTACCTGGCTGCTCGCAACCTGCCACACGTCGACGTTCGTGACGTGCAGGGTTCCGATCCGGTCAGTCTGATCGCATACGACAAGGTGTTGATCACCGTGTCGGCCGTGAAGAAATTCGAGGAGCTGCTGGGATGAACCAGGAACGCGTATTTAAAGTTCTGCTTGGCCCGCACGTTTCCGAGAAGGCTACGGTTCTGGCAGACAAGAAAGGCCAGTTCGTTTTCAAGGTTGCAACCGATGCAACCAAGCTGGAAATCAAGAAGGCCGTCGAAAGCCTGTTCAGCGTCAAAGTAGAGCGCGTTACTACCCTGAATGTTCTGGGTAAGAGCAAGCGCACTGCTCGCGGTCTGGGCAAGCGTAATGACTGGAAGAAGGCAGTTATCTCCCTTCAGCCAGGCCAAGATCTCGATTTCAGCAGCAGTGCTGAGTAAGGAAGGGGTGCATCATGGCAATCGTTAAATGCAAACCGACTTCCCCTGGCCGCCGTTTTGTGGTCAAGGTGGTCAACCAGGAGCTGCATAAAGGCGCTCCTCACGCACCGCTGCTCGAGAAAAAATCGAAGTCTGGTGGTCGTAACAACAATGGCCGTATTACCACTCGTCACGTTGGTGGTGGTCATAAGCAGCATTATCGTCTGGTCGACTTCCGTCGCAACGACAAGGATGGCATCGCTGCCACCGTCGAGCGTATCGAATACGATCCAAACCGTACTGCTCACATCGCTCTGCTGCTGTACGCAGATGGCGAGCGTCGCTACATCATCGCCCCTAAAGGCGTGAGCGCTGGCGACCAGCTGATCGCAGGTGCCTTGGCGCCGATCAAGCCGGGCAACGCTCTGCAACTGCGTAACATTCCAGTTGGTAGCACCGTACACGGCATCGAATTGAAGCCAGGTAAAGGCGCGCAAATCGCTCGTTCCGCTGGTGCTTCGGCTCAGCTGATCGCTCGTGAAGGTGTCTACGTGACCCTGCGTCTGCGTTCTGGTGAGATGCGTAAAGTACTGGCTGAATGCCGTGCGACCTTGGGCGAAGTCTCGAACTCCGAGCACAGCCTGCGTTCGTTGGGTAAAGCTGGTGCCAAGCGCTGGCGTGGCGTTCGCCCAACCGTTCGTGGTGTTGCCATGAACCCGGTTGACCACCCACATGGTGGTGGTGAAGGTCGTACCTCTGGTGGTCGTCATCCGGTATCGCCATGGGGCTTCCCGACTAAGGGCGCGAAGACTCGTGGTAATAAGCGTACCGACAAAATGATCGTCCGTCGTCGCAAGTAAATAGAGGGATACGACAGTGCCACGTTCTCTGAAAAAAGGTCCTTTTATTGATCTTCACCTACTGAAGAAGATCGAAGTGGCGGCGGAAAAGAACGATCGCAAACCAGTTAAGACCTGGTCGCGCCGTTCGATGATCCTGCCACAAATGGTCGGTCTGACCATCGCTGTACACAACGGTCGCCAGCACGTCCCAGTTCTCGTGAACGAAGACATGGTCGGCCACAAACTGGGCGAGTTCGCCGGTACCCGCACATACCGTGGGCACGTGGCTGACAAGAAAGCCAAGCGTTAAGGGGTAAGGAAATGGAAGTAGCCGCTAAGTTGTCGGGCGCTCGAATCTCCGCCCAGAAAGCCCGCTTGGTCGCCGACCAGATCCGCGGGAAGAAGGTGGGCGAAGCGCTCAACCTGTTGGCTTTCAGCAGTAAGAAAGCCGCCGAGATCATGAAAAAAGTGCTGGAGTCGGCCGTAGCCAACGCCGAGCATAACGAAGGCGCAGACGTTGATGACCTGAAGGTCAGCACCGTTTTCGTCAACGAAGGGCGTTCGCTGAAGCGCATCATGCCACGTGCCAAAGGCCGTGCTGATCGCATCGTCAAGCGGTCTTGCCATATCACTGTCAAGGTTGCTGACAAGTAACGGAGTCGAAGAGATGGGTCAGAAAGTACATCCCATTGGCATTCGCCTGGGAATCGTCAAGGAGCACACCTCCGTCTGGTACGCAGACGGTCGGACTTATGCGGACTACTTGTTCGCTGATCTGAAGGTGCGTGAGTATCTCCAAGACAAACTAAAAAGCGCGTCCGTCAGCCGTATCGATATCCATCGTCCGGCTCAGACTGCACGTATCACCATCCACACCGCTCGCCCAGGTATCGTTATCGGGAAGAAAGGTGAAGATGTTGAGAAACTGCGTCAGGACCTGACCAAGCAAATGGGTGTGCCTGTGCACATCAATATCGAAGAGATCCGCAAGCCGGAACTCGACGGTATGCTGGTTGCGCAGAGCGTAGCTCAGCAGCTGGAGCGCCGTGTAATGTTCCGTCGCGCTATGAAGCGCGCTGTACAGAACGCAATGCGCATTGGTGCCAAAGGCATCAAAATCCAAGTGAGCGGTCGTCTCGGCGGTGCTGAAATCGCACGTACTGAATGGTATCGCGAAGGTCGTGTGCCACTGCACACCCTGCGTGCCGACATCGACTATGCCAACTACGAAGCTCACACCACCTACGGTGTGATCGGTGTAAAGGTTTGGATCTTCAAAGGCGAAGTAATTGGTGGTCGCCAAGAAGAACTGAAGCCACAAGCACCAGCGCCTCGTAAAAAAGCTGCTAAGTAAGGGGTACGCCAAATGTTGCAACCAAAGCGTACGAAGTTCCGCAAGCAGATGACCGGTCACAACCGTGGCCTGGCATTGCGCGGTAGCAAAGTCAGCTTCGGCGAGTTCGCGCTGAAGTCTGTTGCTCGTGGTCGTCTCACCGCTCGTCAGATCGAGTCAGCGCGTCGTGCTCTGACCCGTCACGTAAAACGTGGCGGCAAGATCTGGATCCGTGTATTCCCGGACAAGCCTGTCACCAAGAAGCCACTCGAAGTTCGGATGGGTAAAGGTAAGGGTAACGTGGAGTACTGGGTTGCCCAGATTCAGCCAGGCAAAGTCCTGTACGAAATCGAGGGTGTTTCTGAAGAGCTGGCGCGTGAGGCTTTCGCCCTGGCTGCTGCAAAGCTGCCGCTCGCCACCTCCTTTGTTAAACGGACGGTGATGTGATGAAAGCGAATGAACTTCGTGAAAAATCAGCACAGCAGCTGAACGAGCAACTGCTCGGCCTGCTGCGCGACCAGTTCAATCTGCGTATGCAGAAAGCAACTGGCCAGTTGGGGCAGTCTCATCTGCTCTCGCAAGTTAAGCGTGACATCGCTCGCGTGAAAACTGTGCTCAACCAGCAGGCAGGTAAGTAATCATGGCTGAAGCCGAAAAAACTGTCCGTACGCTGACTGGCCGTGTTGTCAGCGACAAGATGGACAAAACCATCACCGTTCTGATCGAGCGTCGCGTTAAGCACCCGATCTACGGTAAATACGTTAAGCGTTCGACTAAGCTGCACGCGCACGACGAAACCAATCAGTGCCACATCGGCGACAAGGTCACTATTCGTGAGACTCGTCCGATGGCCAAGACCAAGTCTTGGGCACTGGTTGATGTTCTCGAACGCGCTGTGGAAGTCTAAGGGCTAGGGGTCGGAGAAATTATATGATTCAGACTCAATCCATGCTCGATGTGGCCGATAACAGCGGCGCTCGCCGTGTTATGTGCATCAAGGTGCTGGGTGGCTCCCATCGTCGTTACGCTGGTATCGGTGACATCATCAAAGTTACCGTCAAGGAAGCAATTCCTCGCGGTAAGGTGAAAAAAGGCCAAGTGATGACTGCTATCGTAGTCCGCACTCGCCACGGTGTTCGTCGTGCTGACGGCTCCATCATCCGCTTTGATGGCAACGCTGCTGTTCTGTTGAACAACAAGCAAGAGCCAATCGGCACCCGTATCTTTGGGCCAGTGACCCGTGAACTTCGTACTGAGAAGTTCATGAAGATCGTCTCGCTCGCCCCAGAAGTGCTGTAAGGAGATCCGACATGCAAAAGATTCGTCGTGACGACGAGATCATCGTGATCGCCGGCAAAGACAAGGGTAAGCGCGGTAAGGTGCTGAAGGTTCTTGCTGACAACCGTCTGGTTGTTGGTGGTCTGAACCTGGTCAAGCGTCATACCAAGCCTAACCCGATGTCGGGCGTACAAGGCGGTATCGTCGAGAAAGAAGCGCCACTGCACGCTTCCAACGTCGCCATCTTCAACGGCGAAACCAACAAGGCTGACCGCGTTGGTTTCAAAGTAGAAGACGGTAAGAAAATTCGTGTCTTCAAGTCGACCCAAAAAGCGGTTGATGCTTGAACACTGCTAGGTAGAAGACCATGGCACGACTAAAAGAGATTTACCGGAAGGAAATCGCACCGAAACTTAAGGAAGAACTTAAGCTTTCGAACGTGATGGAAGTTCCGCGCGTTACCAAAATCACCCTGAACATGGGTCTGGGCGAAGCGATCGGCGACAAAAAAGTCATCGAGCATGCCGTTGCCGACCTGGAAAAGATCACCGGTCAGAAAGTCGTTGTGACTTACGCTCGGAAATCCATCGCTGGCTTTAAAGTCCGTGAAGGTTGGCCGATCGGCGTCAAAGTGACCCTGCGCCGTGAGCGTATGTACGAGTTCCTGGATCGTCTGCTGTCGATCTCCCTGCCTCGGGTTCGCGACTTCCGCGGCCTGAATGCCAAGTCCTTCGATGGTCGTGGCAACTACAGCATGGGCGTGAAAGAGCAGATCATTTTCCCGGAAATCGATTACGACAAGATCGACGCTCTCCGCGGTCTGGACATTACCCTGACCACCACTGCTCGGACGGATGAAGAAGGTCGCGCGCTGCTGCGTGCTTTCAAATTCCCGTTCCGCAACTGATTGGAGTAGGACAATGGCCAAGAAGAGCATGAAGAACCGTGAGCTGAAGCGTCAGCTCACCGTTGCCAAGTACGCCACCAAGCGTGCAGCGCTGAAAGCTATCATCGTTGATCTGAACGCAAGTCCAGAAGCGCGTTGGGAAGCTACCGTAGCACTGCAGAAGCAGCCACGTGACGCCAGCGCCTCGCGCATGCGTAACCGCTGCCGCCTGACTGGTCGTCCGCACGGCGTGTACCGCAAGTTCGGCCTCGGCCGTAACATGCTGCGTCAAGCCGCTATGCGTGGTGACGTTCCAGGTCTGGTCAAAGCCAGCTGGTAAGCACTGTCAATGTCCTGGTGTTCGGGGTCGCGAGATCCTGACCGCCGGTGACCTTGAACTTGAATCAAGCCCCTTTTGGGGCTTGATTCATTTCTGGGGTGTGTCTAGAATACCCGGCTCGCCTGAGCCCGTGTTTTTATTGCGCGGATGCGCTCGGCGACACGTACTAGCCGAAAGGCTAATTTTTTGTGTATTAGGAGCGTCTAGCCCATGAGTATGCAGGACCCGTTAGCGGACATGCTAACTCGTATCCGTAATGCCCAGATGGCTGAAAAGTCCGTCGTAAGCATGCCATCTTCCACGTTGAAGGTAGCTGTTGCCAAAGTCCTGAAGGACGAAGGTTACATTGCGGGTTATCAGATCAGCAGCGAAATCAAGCCTCTGCTGTCCATCGAGCTGAAGTACTTCGAAGGCCGTCCGGTCATCGAGGAAGTGAAGCGCGTTAGCCGTCCTGGCCTGCGTCAGTACAAGTCCGTTGAGGATCTGCCGAAAGTTCGTGGCGGCCTGGGCGTGTCTATCGTCTCCACCAACAAAGGTGTGATGACGGATCGTGCTGCGCGCGCTGCCGGTGTCGGCGGCGAAGTTCTTTGCACTGTGTTCTAAGGGGGGATAAGCATGTCACGCGTCGCTAAGAACCCCGTTAAGCTGCCAGCCGGTGTCGAAGTCAAATTCGCAGGCCAACAGCTTTCGGTGAAGGGTGCCAAGGGCACTCTGCAACTGAACATCCATTCGTCCGTTGAGATCGTTGAAGAAGCTGGTGAGCTGCGTTTCGCTGCTCGCAATGGCGATCAACAGACTCGCGCAATGGCTGGTACCACTCGTGCGTTGGTTAACAACATGGTCCAAGGCGTAAGCCAAGGCTTCGAGCGCAAGCTCCAGCTGGTCGGTGTTGGTTACAAAGCGCAAGCAAAAGGCACAGTGCTGAACCTGGCTCTTGGCTTCTCGCACCCAGTGGATTATGAACTGCCGGAAGGCATCACCGCTGAGACTCCTAGCCAGACCGATATCCTGATCAAGGGCATCGACAAGCAGCTGGTAGGTCAAGTGGCCGCCGAGATCCGCGACTTCCGTCCACCAGAGCCGTACAAAGGCAAAGGTGTGCGCTACGCGGACGAAGTCGTCCGTCGTAAAGAAGCCAAGAAGAAGTAGGGCATAGCAAATGACCGACAAAAAAGTTACTCGACTGCGTCGCGCTCGCAAAGCACGCCTGAAAATGCACGAACTCGAAGTCGTGCGTCTCTGCGTGTTCCGCTCGTCGCAGCACATCTACGCCCAGGTCATTTCGGCCGACGGCAACAAAGTCCTGGCAAGTGCCTCGACTTTGGATAAAGAACTGCGTGATGGCGCCACTGGCAACATCGACGCGGCCACTAAGGTTGGCCAGCTGGTCGCTACGCGTGCTAAAGCCGCTGGCGTCTCGCAGGTGGCTTTCGACCGCTCTGGCTTCAAGTACCACGGCCGCGTCAAGGCGCTGGCTGATGCTGCTCGTGAAGCTGGGCTGGAGTTCTAAGTTATGTCAAATAACGACCAAAAGCGCGACGAAGGCTACATTGAGAAGCTGGTTCAAGTTAACCGCGTAGCCAAAACCGTTAAAGGCGGCCGTATCTTCACTTTCACCGCGTTGACCGTGGTAGGTGATGGTAAGGGCCGTGTTGGCTTCGGCCGTGGCAAGTCGCGTGAAGTGCCTGCTGCGATCCAGAAGGCAATGGAAGCTGCTCGCCGCAACATGATCCAGGTTGATCTGAACGGCACCACCCTGCAGTACGCAATGAAGTCTGCCCATGGCGCTTCGAAGGTGTACATGCAGCCTGCTTCTGAAGGTACCGGTATCATCGCTGGTGGCGCTATGCGTGCTGTCCTCGAAGTTGCTGGCGTTCAGAACGTTCTGGCCAAGTGCTACGGCTCGACTAACCCAGTAAACGTGGTTCACGCCACTTTCAAGGGTTTGAAAGCAATGCAGTCTCCTGAATCCATTGCCGCCAAGCGTGGCAAAAGCGTCAAGGAGATCTTCTGATCATGGCTACCGTAAAAGTTACGCTGATCAAAAGCATGACCGGCCGCATCCCTAACCACAAACTGTGCGTTAAGGGTCTGGGTCTGCGTCGCATCGGTCACACTGTAGAAGTCCAGGATACTCCCGAGAATCGCGGGATGATCAACAAGGCTTACTACATGCTGCGTGTCGAGGGTTAATCGATGAAACTCAATGATCTGAGTCCAGCGCCGGGTTCCCGTCGCGAAAAGCATCGTCCGGGCCGTGGTATCGGTAGTGGTTTGGGCAAGACCGGTGGCCGTGGCCACAAAGGTCAGACCTCCCGCTCCGGTGGCACCATCGCTCCAGGCTTTGAAGGCGGTCAACAGCCGCTGCATCGTCGCCTGCCGAAGTTCGGTTTCGTTTCCCTGAAAGCCATGGACCGCGCTGAAGTGCGTCTGTCCGAGCTGGCCAAAGTGGACGGCGACATCGTCACCGTGCAGTCCCTGAAGGATGCCAACGTGATCAACCAGAACGTACAGCGTGTGAAAATCATGCTGTCGGGCGAAGTTGCTCGTGCTGTCACCATCGGAAAGGGAATCGGCGCCACCAAAGGTGCGCGTGCGGCTATCGAAGCAGCTGGCGGCAAGTTCGAGGAATAAATGGCTAAGCAAGGTGCTCTCTCTGCGCTCGGCAAAGGCGGTATGTCTGAACTCTGGGCTCGTCTGCGTTTTCTGTTCCTGGCGATTATCGTCTACCGAATAGGCGCACACATCCCGGTTCCAGGTATCAACCCGGACCGACTCGCGGACCTGTTTCGACAGAATGAGGGGACCATTCTTAGCTTGTTCAACATGTTTTCCGGCGGCGCGCTGGAGCGGATGAGCATCTTTGCACTGGGGATCATGCCGTACATTTCGGCATCGATCATCATGCAGCTGATGTCCGCTGTCAGTCCGCAGTTGGAGCAGTTGAAGAAGGAAGGTGAAGCTGGCCGTCGCAAGATCAGCCAGTACACCCGCTACCTCACTGTCGTCCTCGCTCTCGTCCAGGCCGTTGGCATGTCCATCGGTCTGGCGGGGCAGGGCGTAGCGTTCACTGGTGACTTTGGCTTCCATTTCGTCGCGGTAACCACTTTTGTGGCGGGCGCGATGTTCATGATGTGGCTGGGTGAGCAGATTACTGAGCGTGGTGTTGGCAACGGTATCTCGATGTTGATCTTCGCAGGTATCGTCGCCGGTCTTCCGAGAGCGATCGGGCAGTCTTTCGAGTCTGCGCGTCAGGGCGATATCAACATCTTTGCTCTGGTTGCCATCGGTTTGCTGGCAGTAGCGATTATCGGTTTCGTGGTGTTCATCGAGCGTGGTCAGCGTCGTATTGCTGTTCACTACGCCAAGCGTCAGCAGGGCCGTAAGGTTTTTGCTGCGCAGACCAGCCACTTGCCGTTGAAGGTGAACATGGCCGGTGTTATCCCGGCCATTTTCGCGAGCAGCATCTTGCTGTTCCCGGCTTCGTTGGGTGCCTGGTTCGGCCAGTCTGAAGGTATGGGCTGGTTGCAGGACATCTCGCAGTCGATCGCTCCTGGTCAGCCGTTGAATATTCTGCTGTTTAGTGCAGGGATTATTTTCTTCTGCTTCTTCTATACGGCGTTGATGTTCAATCCGAAAGACGTAGCGGAAAACCTGAAGAAGTCCGGTGCCTTTATTCCGGGTATCCGTCCTGGTGAGCAGTCTGCGCGCTACATTGATGGCGTTCTGACTCGTTTGACCTTGTTCGGTGCTCTTTACATGACGGCCGTCTGCTTGCTTCCCCAGTTCCTGGTGGTTGCGGCAAACGTTCCGTTCTACCTTGGCGGGACCTCGTTGCTGATCGTGGTCGTGGTTGTGATGGACTTCATGTCCCAAGTACAATCGCACCTCGTTTCGCACCAGTACGAATCCCTGATGAAGAAAGCCAACCTGAAGGGCTACGGCAGCGGCATGTTGCGCTGAGTAGCGTCCATAAGGTTCGAGGAGTTGGTGATGAAAGTTCGTGCATCGGTGAAAAAGCTGTGCCGCAACTGCAAGATTATTCGCCGCGAAGGTGTTGTTCGGGTAATTTGCAGCGCGGAACCGCGTCACAAACAGCGCCAAGGCTGAGTGTGATTGTGCTTTAAGCCCGGCAGCTAGTGCGCTGCCGGGTTGATTATTTGTTATTACAGCGATATTATCTCGCGCCCTATTTCTTGGCTTCCGGGGCGTAGGTAGCTGTCAATTGGAGTCCCACTGAATGGCCCGTATTGCAGGCGTTAACATTCCAGATAACAAGCATACTGTTATCTCGCTGACCTACATCTATGGTGTTGGTCGCACTACTGCACAGAAAATTTGTGCAGAGACTGGGGTCAACCCAGCCGCAAAGATCAAGGATCTGAGCGACGAGCAAATTGAACAGCTGCGTGGCGAAGTGGCGAAGTTCACCACTGAAGGTGACCTGCGTCGCGAAATCAACATGAAAATCAAGCGCTTGATGGACCTCGGTTGCTATCGCGGTCTGCGTCATCGTCGTGGTCTGCCAGTACGCGGTCAGCGTACCAAGACCAACGCGCGTACCCGTAAAGGTCCGCGTAAGCCGATCCGCAAGTAATCGCCCCAGCGAATCGACAGGAATTTAATCATGGCAAAACCTGCTGCTCGTCCTCGTAAAAAAGTTAAAAAGACAGTGGTTGATGGCATCGCCCACATCCATGCTTCTTTTAACAACACCATCGTGACCATTACCGACCGTCAAGGTAACGCTCTTTCCTGGGCTACCTCCGGTGGTTCGGGTTTCCGCGGTTCCCGCAAGTCCACCCCGTTCGCTGCTCAAGTAGCTGCTGAGCGTGCTGGTCAAGCTGCGCTGGAATACGGCCTGAAAAACCTCGACGTCAACGTCAAAGGTCCAGGTCCAGGTCGTGAATCCGCAGTCCGCGCTTTGAACGGCTGTGGCTACAAGATCGCCAGCATCACCGACGTGACGCCAATCCCGCACAACGGGTGCCGTCCGCCGAAGAAGCGCCGCGTGTAATCCAGGAGATTGTAAAGAATGGCTCGTTACATTGGTCCAAAATGCAAACTCGCTCGTCGCGAAGGCACCGATCTCTTCCTGAAGAGCGGCGTGCGCGCGATCGAATCGAAGTGCAACATCGAAGCAGCACCTGGTATCCACGGCCAACGCCGCGGTCGCCAGTCCGACTACGGCACCCAACTGCGTGAAAAGCAGAAGGTCCGTCGTATCTACGGCGTTCTCGAGCGTCAATTCAGCGGCTACTACAAAGAAGCTGCTGGCAAGAAAGGCGCAACCGGCGAAAACCTGTTGCAGCTGCTCGAATGCCGCCTGGACAACGTTGTATACCGTATGGGTTTCGGTTCTACTCGTGCCGAATCCCGTCAGCTGGTATCGCACAAGTCGATCAGCGTTAACGGCCAGACCGTGAACGTTCCGTCCTACCAGGTTCGTGCTGGTGACGTGGTTGCTGTTCGCGAGAAAGCAAAGAACCAACTTCGCATTGTCCAAGCTCTCGATCTGTGTGCCCAACGTGGCCGCGTAGAATGGGTAGAAGTAGACACTGAGAAGAAGTCGGGCGTTTTCAAGAACGTTCCTGCTCGCAGTGATCTGTCCGCCGACATCAACGAAAGCCTGATTGTCGAGCTCTACTCCAAGTAAGGGCTAGAAAATAGGTGCATCCATGCAGATTTCGGTAAATGAGTTCCTGACACCTCGCCATATTGATGTGCAGGTTGTCAGTCCAACCCGCGCCAAGATCACACTCGAGCCTCTCGAGCGTGGTTTCGGCCACACCCTGGGCAACGCGCTGCGCCGCATCCTGTTGTCCTCAATGCCCGGCTGTGCAGTAGTCGAGGCCGAGATTGACGGTGTGCTCCATGAGTACAGCGCCATCGAAGGTGTACAGGAAGACGTGATTGAAATCCTGTTGAACCTTAAAGGTCTGGCTATCAAGCTGCACGGTCGTGACGAAGTTACGCTGACCTTGTCGAAGAAGGGTTCGGGGGTGGTTACCGCTGCCGATATTCAGCTGGATCATGATGTCGAGATCGTTAACCCCGATCACGTAATCGCTAACCTGGCGTCTAACGGCGCCCTGAACATGAAGCTCACCGTAGCTCGTGGTCGTGGTTATGAACCGGCAGACTCGCGTCAGAGCGATGAAGACGAAAGCCGCAGCATTGGTCGCTTGCAGCTTGACTCTTCGTTCAGCCCGGTTCGCCGTATCGCATACGTGGTGGAAAACGCCCGTGTCGAACAGCGTACCAACCTGGACAAGCTGGTTATTGATCTGGAAACCAACGGTACCCTGGATCCTGAAGAGGCAATCCGCCGCGCTGCAACCATTCTGCAACAGCAGTTGGCTGCGTTCGTCGACCTCAAGGGTGACATCGTGCCTGAGGCTATCGAGCAGGAAGACGAGATCGATCCGATCCTGCTTCGCCCGGTTGACGATCTGGAACTGACTGTACGTTCGGCTAACTGCCTTAAGGCGGAAAACATCTACTACATCGGCGACCTGATTCAGCGTACCGAAGTAGAGCTGTTGAAGACTCCGAACCTTGGCAAGAAATCCTTGACTGAAATCAAGGACGTTCTGGCCTCCCGCGGTCTGTCCCTCGGCATGCGCCTCGACAACTGGCCGCCTGCAAGTCTTAAGAAGGACGACAAGGCGACTGCCTGATCGTCGTAATCACCGAACGTTGTGTTTGGTAAGGAATGAACCATGCGTCATCGTAAAAGTGGTCGTCACCTGAGCCGCACCAGCTCGCACCGCAAGGCCATGTTCCAGAACATGGCGGTGTCGCTGTTCGAGCACGAGCTGATCAAAACTACACTGCCGAAAGCCAAAGAACTGCGCCGCGTTGCCGAGCCGCTGATCACTCTGGCCAAGACAGACAGCCTGGCTAACCGCCGCCTGGCCTTCGACCGTACTCGTTCGAAAGCCATCGTTGGTAAGCTCTTCAACGACCTGGGCAAGCGTTACGCTACCCGTGAGGGTGGCTACCTGCGCATCCTCAAGTGCGGTTTCCGCGCTGGCGACAACGCGCCTATGGCGTACGTCGAGTTGGTTGATCGTGCTACTGCTGGCGAAGCTGTAAGCGCCGAGTAAGACGACAGTCTGCAACGAAGAACCGGGCCCAGTGCCCGGTTTTTTGTGCTCGCAAGAAAACAGCTTATTCATACAAGCTTGCTTGGGTCGCAAACGCCACTATATGGCGTTGGGGTTGTTGTTAGATAATTTCTATTGAAGCGCACAATTTAATGAATTTGTGGCGCTCATCTTGTTGATCAATACTCCTCACCAGCCGATTAGCCGGCAGTCCGAAGACCGACCTAGGAAGAATTGAGCATGAGCCAGATCAAAACGCTTACGACCGCTAGCGGCGCCCCCGTCGCCGATAACCAGAACTCTCGCTCCGCAGGTCCTCGTGGCCCGCTGCTGCTCGATGATTTCCACCTGATCGAGAAGCTTGCTCATTTCAACCGCGAAAATATTCCCGAGCGTCGCGTGCACGCTAAAGGGTCGGGCGCATACGGTACGTTTACCGTAACGCGTGACATTACCCAATACACCAGCGCCAAGCTGTTCGAATCGGTCGGTAAGCAGACGCCTACGTTCCTTCGCTTCTCTACCGTGGGCGGCGAGCGCGGTTCTGCGGATACCGAGCGCGATCCTCGAGGCTTCGCCCTTAAGTTCTACACAGAAGAAGGTAACTGGGACATCGTTGGCAACAACACCCCGGTGTTCTTCATCCGCGACCCGCTGAAATTCCCAGACTTCATCCACACCCAGAAACGCTTGCCGCAAAGCAACCTCAAGAGTGCCCAGATGATGTGGGATTTCTGGTCGCATTCCCCAGAGGCGCTGCACCAGGTCACCATTCTGTTTTCCGATCGGGGTATTCCTGACGGCTACCGTCATATGCACGGCTTCGGCAGTCACACCTACAGCCTGATCAATGGCCAAGGCGAACGTCACTGGGTTAAATGGCACTACAAGACCAAGCAAGGCATCAAGAATCTCGCGCCGGCAGAAGCCGCGCGCCTGGCGGGCACCGATCCGGATTACGCCCAGCGTGACCTGTTCAATGCGATTGAGCGCGGTGACTTTCCAAAATGGAGCGTCTGCATCCAAATCATGAGCGAAGCCCAGGCTACAGCCCATTACGAGAATCCGTTCGACGTGACCAAGACCTGGTCGCAGAAGGAATTCCCGCTGATCGAAGTCGGCGAACTCGAGCTGAATCGTAATCCCTTGAACTACTTTGCTGAAGTGGAGCAAGCGGCGTTCGGGCCGAGCAACATGGTGCCGGGCGTGGGTCTTTCGCCTGATCGCATGTTGCAGGGCCGTGTATTCGCCTACGCCGATGCTCACCGCTACCGCGTAGGTACCAACCACCAGCAACTGCCGGTGAATGCTCCGCGCAGCCCGGTCAATACCTACCAGCGCGACGGTTCCATGGCTTTTGGCAGTAACGGCGGCGCAGCGCCAAACTATGAGCCCAACAGTTACGTGGAGGCGCCGAAGCAAGCCCCGCGTTATGCGGAACCGGCACTGGCCCTCAGCGGTGCAGCGGATCGTTATGATCATCGCGAGGACACCGACTACTACAGCCATGCAGGTGCGCTGTTCCGCTTGATGAACGAGGAACAGAAGGCGCTGTTGATCAGCAATATCGCCGGTGCAATGGCAGGCGTGTCGGCTGACGTGATTGATCGCCAACTGCAGCATTTCTTCAAGGCAGACCCTGCTTACGGAGAGGGTATCGCGAAGGCGTTGGGCGTACAGCTTAACTAAGTCTAAACGAGAAGCAGAACCGCCCTCATTTGGGCGGTTTTTGCGTTATTTAGCGCTCTTTTCTTAGATTTTCTTCGCTTTTGTTGCGCTGGGCGAGTGACCTTGCAGTCAGCTTGGTTCAAACTAGAGCCTTTCAAAGCTTGTGGAGATGTAGGGCGATGCAAGGTCACCCAGACGTAATCGATTACCTCAACACGTTGCTGACCGGCGAACTGGCGGCCCGTGATCAATATTTCATCCATTCGCGGATGTACGAGGATTGGGGTTTTACCGAGCTCTACGAACGTATCAACCATGAGATGGAAGAAGAGGCTCAGCACGCCGATGCGCTGATGCGCCGGATCCTGATGCTTGAAGGCACGCCACGCATGCGTCCGGACGACCTGGACATCGGCACTACCGTGCCTGACATGCTCGCTGCCGACTTGCGTTTGGAGTACAAGGTTCGCGCTGCTTTGTGTAAAGGTATCGAGCTGTGCGAGCAGCACAACGACTACGTAACGCGCGAGATCTTACGTGTGCAGCTCAACGACACCGAAGAAGATCACACTTACTGGCTGGAGAAACAGCTGGGCCTGATCAAGCTGATCGGGTTGGAGAATTACCTGCAATCGCAATATTGATCGTAGGCAGGCTCTCTCTGGAAAACGAAAAGCCCCTGGCATCGATGGGATGCCAGGGGCTTTTTCGTGTCCGGGCCAATCAATCCCGGTCACGCTCCAGCAATGGCTTGAGGTAGTGCCCAGTGTGGGACTGCTTCATTTCCGCCACTTGTTCCGGCGTACCCACCGCGATGATCTGTCCGCCCTTGGATCCGCCCTCCGGCCCCAGGTCCACCAGCCAGTCAGCGGTCTTGATCACGTCCAGGTTGTGCTCGATAACCACCACGGTGTTGCCGTGATCGCGAAGGCGGTGGAGCACGTCGAGCAACTGCTGGATATCGGCGAAATGCAGACCGGTGGTCGGCTCGTCGAGGATATACAGGGTCTTGCCGGTATCGCGCTTGGACAGCTCGCGGGATAGCTTCACCCGTTGGGCCTCCCCACCGGACAAGGTCGTCGCCGACTGCCCGAGCTTGATGTACGAAAGGCCTACATCCATCAATGTCTGGAGCTTGCGCGCCAATGCCGGCACCGCGTCGAAGAAGACCCGGGCCTCTTCGATGGTCATCTCCAGGGTTTCGTGGATGTTCTTGCCCTTGTACTTGATCTCCAGTGTTTCCCGGTTGTAGCGCTTGCTCTTGCATACGTCGCACGGCACGTAGATATCGGGCAGGAAGTGCATTTCCACCTTGATCAAGCCATCGCCCTGGCAGGCTTCGCAGCGTCCGCCCTTGACGTTGAACGAGAACCGGCCTGGCCCGTAGCCCCGTGAGCGCGATTCCGGTACGCCGGCGAACAGCTCACGGATCGGTGTGAACAATCCGGTGTATGTCGCGGGGTTGGAACGTGGCGTCCGGCCAATCGGGCTCTGGTCGATGTCAACGACTTTATCGAGATGCTCGAGGCCCTTGATGCTGTCGTGGGCGGCGGCTTCCAGGGTCGTGGCACCGTTCAAGGCCGTGGCGCTCAGCGGGAACAGCGTGTTGTTGATCAACGTCGACTTGCCGGAGCCGGATACGCCGGTGACGCAGGTCAGCAGACCAATGGGAATTTCCAGGTCGACATTGCGCAAGTTGTTGCCGCGGGCGCCCTTGAGGGTCAGCGACAACTTCTTGTTACGCGGCGTACGTTTGGCCGGCACCTTGATCTTCACTCGGCCAGACAGGTACTTGCCGGTCAACGAGTCAGGGTGCGCCATGACCTCGGCCGCCGTCCCTTGGGCGACAATGTGGCCGCCGTGTACGCCCGCGCCGGGACCGATGTCCACTACATAATCGGCCAGGCGGATAGCGTCCTCATCGTGCTCGACCACGATGACTGTGTTGCCAATGTCCCGCAGGTGTTTCAGCGTTCCGAGCAAGCGGTCGTTGTCCCGCTGATGCAGGCCAATGGACGGTTCGTCGAGGATGTACATGACGCCCACCAGGCCGGCGCCGATCTGGCTGGCGAGGCGGATACGCTGGGCCTCGCCACCAGACAGCGTGTCAGCGCTGCGGTCGAGGGTCAGGTAGTCCAGACCTACGTTCACGAGGAACTGCAAGCGCTCGCGGATTTCCTTGAGGATCTTGTCGGCGATTTCGCCCCGACGGCCTGTCAGCTTGAGCCCACCGAAATAATCGGTCGCATCGCCGATCGGCAGGCTGGTCACCGCCGGCAAGGTTTTCTCGCCGACCCACACGTGCCGCGCCTCCCGGCGCAAACGGGTGCCGCGGCAGTCCGGGCAGGGCTGGGTGCTGAGGAACTTGGCCAGTTCCTCACGCACGCTGGCCGACTCGGTCTCGCGGTAGCGCCGCTCCAGGTTGGGCACGATGCCTTCGAACGGGTGGGAGCGCTTGACGATATCGCCACGGTCGTTCAGGTATTTGAAGTCGACGTTTTGCGAGCCGCTGCCTTGCAGGATGAACTTCTGCTGTTCGGCGGGCAGTTCGTTGAAGGGTTTGTCCAGGCTGAACTTATAGTGAGCCGCCAGCGACCCGAGCATCTGGAAGTAGTAGACGTTACGCCTGTCCCAGCCGCGAATCGCGCCCTCGGCCAGGGTCAGTTCGCCATTGACCAAACGCTTGGTGTCGAAGAACTGCTTGACCCCCAGACCGTCGCAGGTCGGGCAAGCGCCGGCCGGGTTGTTGAACGAGAACAGCTTGGGCTCCAGCTCGCTGATGGCGTGGCCGCAGATCGGGCAGGCAAAGCGCGCGGAAAAGATGATCTCTTCGCCGGGTTCGTCGTCCATCGGCGCAACCAACGCTATGCCGTCCGCCAGTTTCAGGGCCGTCTCGAAGGATTCGGCGAGGCGCTGTTGCAGGTCGCCCCGGACCTTGAAACGGTCCACTACCACGTCGATCGAGTGCTTCTTCTGTTTATCCAGCTTCGGCAGTTCGTCCAGCTCGCACAGCTTGCCGTTGACCCGGGCACGTACGAAGCCTTGAGCGCGCAGTTCTTCGAACACCATAAGGTGTTCGCCCTTACGCTCGCGTATGACCGGCGCCAGGAGCATCAACTTGCTGCCTTCGGGTTGGGCCAGCACCAGGTCGACCATCTGGCTGACGGTCTGGGCTTCCAGCGGGATGTCGTGATCGGGGCAGCGGGGCATGCCGACACGCGCATACAGCAGGCGCAGGTAGTCGTAGATCTCGGTAATGGTGCCTACCGTCGACCTCGGGTTGTGGGAGGTCGATTTCTGCTCGATGGAGATCGCCGGCGACAGGCCTTCGATGGTGTCGACGTCGGGTTTTTCCATCATCGACAAGAACTGCCGGGCATACGCCGACAGCGATTCGACATAGCGTCGCTGGCCTTCGGCGTACAAGGTATCGAAGGCCAGGGATGATTTACCGGATCCGGACAGGCCGGTGATGACGATCAGCTTGTCCCGGGGCAGGGTCAGGTCGATGTTCTTCAGGTTGTGGGTACGGGCCCCACGAATCAGGATCTTGTCCAAAGTGGCCTCGCTCGGCGGGCGTCGAAAACGTAGGAGTATACGGGTAAACACTGGATGGATACACACTATCAAGTGTCATACATGAAGACTGCGCGGCAAACGGTCGCCATATACCCCCTCAATCGATGGGACTGGTAGAATCCCCGCCGGTTCACACGAGGTTTTTCCATGCACGATCCCCACAGCGAACGCATGAGTAGCGGCGAGACCCGCGCGGCAAGCGGTCTGGCCCTGGTGTTCGCCTTCCGCATGCTGGGCATGTTCATGGTGTTGCCGGTACTGGCGACCTATGGCATGGACCTGGCGGGCGCGACCCCGGCCCTCATCGGGTTGGCGATCGGCGCCTATGGCCTGACCCAGGCCATTTTCCAGATTCCCTTCGGTATTATTTCCGACCGTATCGGGCGACGTCCCGTCATTTACCTGGGGCTCATCGTGTTTGCCCTCGGCAGTGTGCTGGCGGCGAACGCGGATTCGATCTGGGGCGTGATCGCCGGACGGATCCTGCAAGGGGCGGGGGCGATCTCCGCCGCCGTCATGGCCTTGCTGTCAGACCTGACTCGCGAACAGCATCGGACAAAAGCCATGGCCATGATCGGCATGACGATTGGTCTGTCGTTCGCGGTCGCCATGGTTGTAGGACCGTTGGTGACGCGTGCCTTTGGCTTATCGGGCCTGTTTCTGGCAACCGGTGCCATGGCATTGGTCGGTATCCTCATCGTCGCGGTCTTCGTGCCGCGCTCTACCGGGCCCTTGCAGCACCGCGAATCCGGCGTGGCCCGCCAGGCGCTGGTGCCGACACTCAAACATCCCGACCTGCTGCGCCTGGACCTGGGCATCTTCGTCCTCCACGCCATGCTGATGTCCAGCTTCGTGGCCCTGCCGCTGGCACTTGTGCAAAAGGCCGGCCTGCCCAAGGAGCAGCATTGGTGGGTATACCTGACGGCACTGGTTATTTCGTTCTTCGCCATGGTCCCGTTCATCATCTATGGCGAGAAGCGACGCAAAATGAAACGAGTTTTACTCGGCGCCGTCGTGACCCTCATGCTCACTGAGCTATTCTTCTGGCAGTTCGGCGACAGCCTGCGGGCCCTGGTGATCGGCACCGTGGTTTTCTTTACCGCGTTCAATCTGCTGGAGGCGTCGTTGCCGTCGCTGATCAGCAAGGTTTCACCGGCGGGCGGCAAGGGCACGGCGATGGGGGTGTATTCCACCAGCCAATTCCTCGGTTCGGCGTTGGGCGGGATTCTCGGCGGCTGGCTGTTCCAGCATGGCGGTTTGTCGGTTGTGTTCCTGGGTTGCGCCGCGCTGGCTGCACTTTGGTTGGCCTTTGCTGTTACCATGCGCGAACCTCCGTATGTGACGAGCCTGCGCTTGCCGTTGTCGCCCGAAGCCATTCGCGAAGCAGGCCTGGCCGAGCGCCTCAGGGCCGTCGTTGGAGTAACCGATGCAGTGGTGGTCGCCGACGAGGCGGCCGTATACATCAAACTGGACACCGAATTATTGGATCGTGCGACGCTCGAGCGCCTGGTGAACAACCCGGCCCCGGCAGCGTGCGAAGCCTAGGAGAACGTTATGGCCCGTGGGGTTAACAAAGTCATATTGGTCGGTACTTGCGGCCAGGATCCAGAAGTTCGCTACCTGCCTAACGGCAACGCCGTGACCAACCTGAGCCTGGCGACCAGCGAACAATGGACCGACAAGCAGACCGGCCAGAAGGTCGAGAAGACCGAATGGCACCGCGTGTCGATGTTCGGCAAAGTGGCCGAGATCGCCGGCGAATACCTGCGCAAGGGTTCGCAGGTGTACATCGAAGGCAAGCTGCAGACCCGCGAGTGGGAAAAGGACGGCATCAAGCGCTACACCACTGAAATCGTGGTCGACATGCAAGGCACCATGCAATTGCTTGGTGGCCGTCCGCAAGGCGACCAGCAGCAGGGTGGCAACAACTACCAGCAGTCCGCCCCGCGCCAGCAAGCCCCTCGTCCGCAGTCAGCGCCACAGCCACAACGCGAGCGCCCGGCCCCACAACAGGCCGCGCCGCAGCCGGCACCGGATTTCGACAGCTTCGATGACGATATTCCGTTCTGAGGCAGCTCTGAGCACTCAAGCCCCAAGCTCCAAGCTCCAAGCTGAAACAAAACCGCGCTTCGGTTCCCGAGGCGCGGTTTTTTTCTGCCTGAGAGTTGGTTAGGGCTTTTCGACAGCCAGTAGTTGTTCCGTACTCACCACCTTCGCATAGGCAAACCCCAGCGCCGACATGAACGCGGCATGGACATGGGCAGCAGGGACGACAAGCCCATTGAATTCCAGGTCGCGGCTGGCGCAGGCGTCGTGGACCACCGTCACCTCATAACCCATGTCAGCGGCCGCCCGCGTAATGCCGTCGATGCACATGTGGCTCATGCTACCCACGACCACCAGCCGTTCGATACCGTGATGCTCGAGTGTCGCTTGCAGCTCGGTTTCGCGAAACGCATTGACGAAGTGTTTGAGCACCACGGGTTCGTCGGCGCGGTTGGTTACCTTGGGGTGCAACTGCGCGCCTTCGGAGCCTGGCGTGAAGAAAGGGGCCTGGTCGGAAGTGAATTCGTGGCGGATGTGAATCACCTGGTTTGCGGCCTGGCGAAACGCCTCGATCAACCTGGCGGCGTTATCGGCGGCTGCTTCGGCGCCGGCCAGGGGCCATTTCCCTTGGGGGAAGTAGTCATTCTGGATATCGACTACGATGAGCGCTTGCTTGGACATGGGGTCTTCCTCGTTTAATCAGGATGTGGCGCCAGTATTGGCGTTTGTCCGGGATTCGACGATTGGCCGCAACGACAATAAGCGAGGGAAAACTGACAATGGCGCAGGAAAGGGCATTCGTCGAACTCGGCGTGCTGATCTACCCCGGCGCGCAAATGGCGGCGGTGCACGGTTTGACCGACTTGTTTGCGGTGGCGGATGCCATCGCGGCGGAGCAGGCCAGTGTACAATTGCCACGGCTGCGCGTAAGTCACTGGCAAACGGCGAACGGCGAAGTGCCGTCGCGGGTGTTTGCCAGCGATGCCGGTCCGCACGCGCCCTTGATCGCCTTGTTGATACCGCCCTCTATTGCAGGCTTCAATGAAACTATCGCGACGCCGACACTGATGGATTGGCTACGGACGCAGCACGCAGGCGGCACCGTTTTGGGCGGGGTTTGCGTCGGCTCGATCCTGCTGGCCGAAAGCGGTTTGCTGAATGGGCGCAGCGCGACCACCCATTGGACTTCAGCCACGACCTTCGCGGCGCGTTATCCCAAGATCAAGCTGGACGCCGATAAACCCATTGTGGACGACGGCGATCTGATCACCACCGCCGGGCTCATGGCCTGGGCGGAGCTTGGGCTGCGGCTGGTGGATCGTCTGCTCGGGCCAAGCATCGCCACACGCACCGCGCAGTTCCTGGTGATCGAGCACAGCGACAGCGCGAGCCAGTGCGGCAGCAATTTCGCGCCAATCCTGGGGCATGGCGACGGTGCGATCCTGAAGGTGCAACACTGGCTGCAACGCAGCGGCGCGGTGGATGTTTCCCTTGGCGCGATGGCCGAACAGGCGGGACTGGAAGAGCGCACCTTCCTGCGCAGGTTCCGTGCGGCCACGGGCCTCAAGCCCACCGAATACTGCCAGCACCTGCGAGTTGGCAAGGCTCGGGAAATGCTGGAATTCACCAACGGCACCATCGATCACATCGCCTGGACCGTCGGCTATCAGGACCCTTCTGCCTTTCGAGCGACTTTCAAAAAAATTACCGGCTTAGCGCCGAGTGACTACCGGGCGAAATTTGGCGTGACTCCTCAGAACGCACCCAGAGGCTGACGGGGTTGTGCGCAGCGGTCGTGCAAATTGCCGGACCGCCGCTTGCAGTCGTGCAGAATGAAACAGGCCCCGTGCCACATTATTCGCCCATCCCCCCGTTTCCTCGACCGTTCGTCCCCCGCCGAGCCGTTGGCCTGATCTCTGCAATCCTTATAGCTACGGCTATTGAGCGCAGTTAAAAGGACAACGCATGACGTCGATCCCTCGTGACAAATTAGTGGTGGCGCACTCGGTCAATCCCCAGGCACCCCTGCATGAAGTCGAAACCAATAGGGCTCTGGCCCGCTGGTTGGCGAATATCCTTGGCTTGGAATACGGCGGCAGTTACGACAGCCAGCAACACGCCGAGCGGGATTTGTATCTGTTGCCTACGCAAACTCTGATCGGTCCAGAGGCCGCGTTGCGTCTGGGCGTCAAAGGACCGGACGATCTCTGGGGCGGGTATGTCGATCACGATTTCATCTGCACCAAGGCGATTGCCCATGGTCTGTTGAATAAGGACGCGGTCGCGCCGAAGGGCTGGTCACCGCTGTTCGGCAAGTTGACCCGTGGCGTCGTGCTTGATGGTGTCAGCGTCTTCTCGCTCAAGGATGCGCGCCAGGCCGCCGAGCATTTGCTCTACGCCGGGCCGATTCGCTTCAAGCCAATCCATGCTTGTGCCGGACGGGGTCAGCGGGTTATCCGCAGCATCGCGCAATTCGATGAAATCGTCGCGGCTCCAGACGCTCAGGCGTTATTCAGCGAGGGGATCGTGCTGGAGCAGAACCTCAATGAGGTCAAGACCCAGAGCGTGGGCCAGAGCTTTATCAACGGCAAGGTCCTGAGCTATTGCGGCGTCCAGCACCTGACCCGCGACAACCAAGGCGAAGAGGTCTACGGCGGCTCTGACCTGCTGGTGGCCCAGGGTGGCTACATCGAGTTGCTCGGCCTGGAATTGCCGGACGATGTGCGCGAAGCGGTGCGGCTGGCGCAGGTGTTCGATGACGCTGCCAACCAGGCGTATCCCACGTTCTTTGCTTCGCGGCGCAACTACGACATTGCCCAAGGGACCGACACCGGTGGCCAATTTCGCGGCGGCGTGCTGGAGCAGTCGTGGCGAATGGGCGGCGCCAGCAGCGCGGAGCTCGCGGCATTGCAGGTGTTTGTCGAGGATCCCGCGACCCGCGCGGTTCGGGTGTCCTCGGTTGAGACCTACACCGACCAACCACTGCCGGCCGGCGCTACGGAGGTTTATCGCGGCGCGGCAGAGAATGGTGATTTCCTACTCAAATACGTAACGGTCCAATCCTATGACGGCTAGAAGCGAAACCATCCAGATTGCCATTGACGATGAGCATATGAACGGGACCTTCCTCAGCCCCAAGTCGAAGGTCCCCGGCGTGTTGTTCGTACACGGTTGGGGCGGCAGCCAGGAGCGCGACCTGGAGCGGGCCAAGGGCATCGCCGGCCTGGGCTGTGTCTGCCTAACGTTCGACTTGCGCGGGCATACGGGGGGCGCCGGGATCCCGCTGTCACGGGTCACGCGGGAGGACAATCTGCGGGACCTGCTGGCGGCCTACGACCGATTGCTCGCCCATCCCGCCCTCGATACCTCGGCGATAGCCGTGGTTGGCACCAGCTACGGTGGCTACCTGGCCTCGATCCTGACCTCGCTGCGTCCGGTGCGTTGGCTGGCCTTGCGCGTGCCGGCACTTTATCGCGACGAGCAATGGCACACGCCCAAGCGCGACCTGGATAAAGCCGACCTGCTCGATTATCGCAGCACGCTCGTCCATGCCGACACCAATCGCGCCTTGCACGCGTGCTCGCAGTTCACAGGCGATGTGCTGCTGGTGGAGTCCGAGACCGACGATCATGTGCCCCATGCCACCATCATGAGCTACCGCGCCGCCTGTCAGCAGACCCATTCGCTGACCCACCGGATCATCGACGGCGCCGACCATTCCCTGAGCGACCCCGTGTCACAACAGGCCTACACCTCGATCCTGGTGAGCTGGATCACGGAGATGGTGGTGGGCGAGCGGTTGAGCATCATTCAGGAGCGGTAGACATAAGTGTCCAGGCGGGCCTGTTCGTCGGATCAGGCACCGCATCACTTGACCCCAGGCTTGACCCGCAACGCCTTGGCCTTCGCCTCGATCACCAGGTACATCACCACCGTGATCAACAACGGCAGGATGAAATAGATCGCCCGATAGGCAATCAGCCCCGCAATCAAGCTGCCCCGCGACACCTCATGCTGCAGCAGCGCGACGAACACCGCTTCCAGCACGCCGAGCCCAGCGGGAATGTGAGTGATCACCCCGGCGATACTGCTGATCAGCAACACCCCGAGCACAACCGGGTAATCCAGTTTGCTCGGTAGCAACGTAAAGATCACCGCCGCCATCAGCGACCAGTTCAACGCCCCGAGGGCCAGTTGCAGCACGGCCATGCGCAGGGAAGGCAGGTTGATCTCCATCCCCCGAACCGTCCAGGCGCGGCGTTTTGAAAAGCGGCAGGCCAGCAGGTAGCCGGCGCTTGCCAGCAACAACAGCGCCCCGACGCCTTGCAGTGCATTGCTGCTCAGCTTCCAGCCTGGAGGCATGGTCACCAGGCCGCTGCTGAACACCACGCCGGCCAGGGTCATATAACCGAACCAGTTGGTTGCCAGGCTCAAGCCCAGGATCTTGGCGATGTTGCCTGTGCTCACCCCCAGCCGCGAATAAAGTCGGTAGCGCATGGCGATGCCACCTACCCAGGCGCTGAGGTTGAGATTGAACGCATAACTGATCACCCCCACCGGCAGGATCTGCCGCCACCCAAGTTTCTGCCGGATGTAGGTACGGCCGATCAGATCGAAGCAGGCGTAGGTGACGAAACTGGTGATGGTCAGGGCGGCGGCAATGAAAAGCGTGCGCAGCTTGAAGTCCGCCAGGGTGGTGAAAACCTCGGACCAGTCGATGCGCCGGGCCAATGCGGTGAACAGCACAATCAACAGCAGGAAAAAAGCCAGGGTCAGCGGGCGTTTCCAGCGGCTCCAGCGGGACTTGGGCTTGGCCTGTTCCGGCGCATGGGCATCTCTCGGCGCGGTGTGCGCGTCAGAGTGGTTCATGGGGTTCGCTCCGGACCGCCGTCGGCGGTGAAAAAGGTTTCAGACGTGGTTTATGGGCCGGCAGCCATCCGGCCCAGGCCGGAAAATGACGCAGGAAGTGGAACACCATGAAACCGATAGTCATGCGCCAGAGCAGCCCGCGCGGGGCGTGGTTTTCTGGCATGACGGTGCAGTGATTGCGGCTCAGGTGTTCGAGACGCTCGAACAGCTCGCGGTTGAAGCCGCGGTCGCGGATCAGCACGTTGGCTTCCAGGTTCAGCGACAGGCTCAGCGGGTCGAGGTTGCTCGAACCCACGGTGGCCCAGTCCTCGTCCACCAGGGCGACCTTGCCATGCAGCGGGCGCTCGCAATATTCGTAGATCGTCACGCCGGCCTTGATCAAATGGTCATAAAGCATCCGCGCCGCGAGCTTGGCGATCATCATGTCCGGTTGCCCTTGCAGGATCAGCCGCACCTCGACGCCGCGTCGCGCGGCGTTGCGCAGCTCACGCAGCAACCGATAACCGGGGAAGAAATAGGCGTTGGCGATCACTACCCGGCGCTGGGCGCTGCGCAGCACTTGCAGGTAGACCTCCTCGATGTCGGTCTGATGCTCGTGGTTATCGCGATAAACCAGGCGCACCTGACCGTCATGATCATTGAATGCCAGCTCGGTACGGCGGCTGCGGCGACGTTGCCACCAATACTTGGCCCGGGCCGGACGCCCGGTTTGCAGCAGCGCGAAGTGATGGATATCCACCACCGCCGGGCCTTTGATCTCCACCGAATAATCCTGCTTGGCCTCGGGGCCGAAATCGCCCAGGTGGTCAGCGGAAAAGTTGATCCCGCCGATGAATGCGATCACGCCATCCACTACCACGATCTTGCGGTGCAGGCGGCGGAACCAGTTGGTGCGGATGCCCAGGTGCCGTGGGGCAGGGTCGAACATTTGCAGGCGTACTCCGGCATCGCTCAACGACGCGAGAAACGCAGTGCTCAGCTCACCGCAACCAAAACCGTCGAGGTTGACGGTGATGCGTACGCCGCGCTTGGCCGCGTCCACCAATATGTCCCGCAGTTCGAAGCCGACCTTGTCCTCGAACAGAATGAAAGTCTCCAGGAGAACTTCTTCCTGGGCACGGCGAATCGCCTCGAAGACACGTGGGAAATACTCCTCTCCGTTTTCCAGGAGCGTGACGCGGTTGTTGCCATGCCAGCCATATTCGACGTCGGCCAGCGCCGGGTTGCGCTCTGTGGGCGGTACCTCGACCTTTTCCACCGTCGCCTTGTTCATCGTCGCGCTCATAATTCAATCTCCACCGACAGCGGTGCGTGGTCGGAAAGGTGCGACCAGGGTCGTACATTCAGTACCTGGGCGTGATGGGCCTTGAGGTTGCGCACATAGATCCGGTCCAGGCGCAAAATCGGCAGGCGTGCCGGAAAGCTTCGGGCCGGTTTGCCCCACTGTTCAGCGAACACCTCCCGCAAACCGCAGGGTTCGAGCAGGTCAGTGGCCTTGCCGCGCCAATCGTTGAAATCCCCCGCGACGATCACCGGGGCCTCGGGCGGCAGCTCGCCCAGGCGTTGGCAAAGCAACTTCAATTGTTCTACGCGATGGCCTTCACGCAGCCCCAGGTGGACGCAAATGGCGTGCACGTCCCGTCCACCCTCAGCGTTCGGCAGGCGCAATACGCTGTGCAGCATGCCGCGGCTTTCATGGCCGCTGATGGACACGTCGAGGTTGTCGTGGCGGATGATCTGGAATTTCGACAGCAACGCGTTGCCATGGTCGCCCGCCGGATACACCGCGTTGCGCCCGTAGGCGAACTGCGGCCAGAGGGTGTCGGCGAGGAATTCGTATTGGGGGATGCTCGGCCAGTTGCTGTAGCGCTGGGGATGGTGCTCGTGCGTGCCATGCACTTCTTGCAGGAACACCACGTCGGCGGAAACGCTGCGCACGGCTTCGCGCAGTTCCGGCAGGATGAAACGCCGGTTCAACGCGGTGAAGCCCTTGTGCGTATTGACCGTCAGCACCGTGAATCGATTGACCTGGTCGAGCAAGCGCTGCGCGGCGTCCTGCAACGGCTCGCGGGTGGCTTCGCTGGATTCTGGCGTGCTCATGGCAATACTCCTTCTGCCGGGCGCTCACCGGGAGCGGTGGCGAGGTGCTTGTCCAGGTCGAAGCGCTCCAGCAGGTGGCGCGCGTCGTAGGGCGCGCGGACCTTGATGTCGTTGTCGAAATAGCAGAACACCTCTCGGCTCTTGCGTGCCCGAGGCTTTTTTTTCGGATCGATCAACTGGGCGTCGCTCGGCTGCGTGCCGTGGCTCCAGGCCTCGATCCGGTCGCCCCAACGCTTGAGCGCCTCGTCGGTATAGCCGCTGGCGTACAGCTCTTCGGCACCGTGCAGGCGCAGGTAGACGAAGTCACTGGTCACGTCCTCGCGATAGGGCCATTTTCCGGCGGTATCGGCGACCACCAGGGCGACGTCGTAGCGTTTGAGCAGGGCGACGAAGCGTGGGTCGACGAAGCTTTCATGTCGGATCTCCACCGCGTGGCGCAATGGTCGCTTTTTATCGGTCTCGGTGCTGGCGTGGCCGTCCAGGCGCGACTCGTGCTCGCGTGCCAGCGCGGCGGCGGCGTGGGTGTCGTGGGGCAGCTGCTTGAGGAAGTCCTCGAACAGCTCCGGGTCGAATTTGAAGTTGGGCGGAAACTGCCAGAGGATGGCGCCGAGTTTTTCCTTGAGCTCCAGCACCCCGGAAGCGAAGAAATTCGCCAACGGCTTGTGGATATCCCGCAGGCGTTTGACATGGGTGATGAAGCGCGGCGCCTTGACGCTAAACACAAAGCCTGGCGGCGTCTCGGCGTACCACTGGGCATACCGCTCGGGACGTTGCAGGGCGTAGAACGATCCATTGATTTCGATGCTGTTGACCGCTCGAGAGGCGAATTGCAGTTCCCGTTTCTGCGCCAGCCCCTTGGGGTAGAAGTCGCCCCGCCAAGGCGTGTAGCGCCAACCGGAAATGCCAATGTGGATCGCCGTCATGTATCCCTCCCGTGCCAATGACCTCGTACCGCCTGTGTCTTTTGATGACCGCTGGGCGGGCTGGAAAGTTTCGATGGCCTTACCGACGGAAGGGGCTGAGCAGTTGTGGCGAGGGGATTTATCCCCGCTGGCCTGCGCAGCAGGCCCAATAAGGTCGGGCATGATCAGCCTGAGACACCGAGGGGCTGCTTTTGGGGCCGCTGCGCAGCCCAGCGGGGATAAATCCCCTCGCCACCAGGGTTGTATTGGCCTTCCGAGCGAACTTGCCGGCCCGTTGTTGATCAGTTCCTTACCGATCCTGCGTGAAGGAGCCCTGCGTCTTGTCCCGATTGAGCACTGTGTTGCTGCTTTTCCTGCTGGCCATGACCGGCACCAGCGCCTACGGGACCGCTGCGATCCCCGGCACCTCCAAGCCCGCCGAAGCCCCGGCCGAACCCGAGCCGCTGGTACAGGGGGGCCTTTTGGGGGCCATCAGCTCGAGCATCGACGACGTCCAGGACAAGCTCGACCTTGACCGCAGCCTGGTGGGCGCGTGGCGTCTGCGGGCGGATCGTGCGGCGGACGAGGTGGATCGCCTGGTGGATCAGACGTCCCGCTCGTCGTGGCGTGTGGCGGGGGATTTCCTGTTGCTTTCGGGCGTGTGGCTGGGGACGTTTGCGCTGATATGGAGCAGCGCGCGATTGCTGATGCGCCGTTTGAGTCGGCGCCGCTGGCTGCGCACTCGCCAACGGATGCTGGACCTGCTCGGCTACCTGCTGCCTTACACGTTACCGGCCGTGGCCTGTCTGCCGCTGACCCTCTATGTCAGCCATTTCCTGCAGGTGTCGGTCGGCCGGGCGTTGGCGTTGTGTTTTGCCTACGCCACCAGCAGCGGCATTGTCTCCACATCGGTGCTGCTCTGCGTCATCGTCATGTTCAATGGCGGCCACAAGCGGCGAGCAGTGGCGATCCTTCGTCGTTTCAGCCCGCGGCCGTTGTTCCTGATCGGCTTCCTGGCCGCGCTGAGCGATGCCTTGACCAGCCCGCAGATCGCTCGACAGCTGGGTGGCAACATCACCAGCAGCGTCGCGGTGTTCACCGGCCTGTCGGCTTCGATGATCTTCGGTTGGCTGGTGATCCACATGCGTCGGCCGGTGGCCCATCTGATCCGCAACCGGTCGCTGACCCAGCGCTTGAAGCAACCCGCATTGCAGGAGTCGCTGCGGATCTTTTCCGGCCTTTGGTACTGGCCGATCCTGCTGATGGTGCTGGTGTCGGCGGTGAGCCTGGTCGGTGTCGGCGAGGACAACCAGAAGGCCCTGCGTTGCGCCTTGTTCACCACCATTTTGCTGATCGCGACGGTGTTCCTCAGCACCGTGTTCCAGCACATCTTCAAATCACCCAAAGCCGAGGCCATCCAGCGCCACAGCGCCTACAAAGGGCGACTGTTGAGCCTGTTGCATGGGTTGTTGCGCATCGTCATGGCCGTGGCATTCATTGAGATCCTCGGGCGGATCTGGGGCGTGTCGCTGTTCGAGTTCGCCTCGCGCAATGCCGTGGGGCGGGCGATCAGTGATTCCCTGAGCCGCATTGGCTTGATCTTCCTGGTGACGTGGTTGACGTGGGTAGTGCTCGACACGGCGATTCAGGAAGCACTGAAACCACCGCTCAACAAGCGCGGCGCTCGCCAGCCCAGCACGCGGGTCAAGACCATCCTGCCGCTGTTGCGCAACGCGTCGAAAATAATCCTGGTGGTGATTTGCGCGATCACCACCATGGCCAATCTCGGCATCAACGTCGCGCCATTGCTCGCGGGGGCCGGCGTGGTGGGGCTGGCGATTGGTTTTGGATCGCAACAATTGGTACAGGACGTGATCACCGGGCTGTTCATCATCATCGAGGACACGCTGTCCATTGGCGACTGGGTGGTGCTCAGCTCCGGCCATGCCGGCACCGTCGAAGGCCTGACCATTCGCACCCTGCGCCTGCGCGACGGCAAGGGCTTCGTGCATTCGGTGCCGTTCGGGCAGATCAAGGCCGTGACCAACCAATCCCGGCAATTCGCCTTTGCGTTTTTCTCGGTGCAGTTCACCTACGACACCGACGTGGACCGCGCCATCGAGCTGATCCGCGAAGCCGGCGATTCGATCTCCGAGGACCCATTTCTCAAGTTCAACCTGCAAGGGCCGCTGGATGTATTCGGCGTGGACAAGATGGACCTCAACGGCGTGGTCCTCACCGCACAGTTCCGCACGGTCTCGGGCGGACAATATGCCGTGAGCCGGGCGTTCAACCAGCGGTTGAAAAAGCTTGTGGATAACGAGCCGTCGGTGCACTTCGCGCAGACTTATCCACAGCAGGTGGTGTTGCCGAAGCGCTTGGTTGAGGAGCCGAAGGAGGAAGGTGCTGCCCCTGAGCAAACTCAGTAAGTTGCTCAGTTTTATAGTGATGCTAGTGGCCCCTTCGCGAGCAGGCTCGCTCCCACAGGGTTGGCCATTCACCGTAGATCCAATGTGGGAGCGAGCTTGCTCGCGAAGGGGTCCGGTCAGACACCCTCAACTTTTCTGAATAAGCTTGTTCCTGACCCCAGCCATCCCTTCTGCATCCAACTCCACAAACAGATGCTGCTTGCCCGCAACCACCGCAGCCACCGGCAGCCCGTCCCGATAAACCAGCCGATTACTCGCCAGCGCCGGTACTTTCGCCCCCGGCAGCAACGTGCCAGCGAGGTTCAACGGATCGACCCCGCACACCGCCACCAGGCTGCCATCGGCGGGTCGACGTCTTGCGTCGCGTAGCAGCGCAATGGCTTCAGGCAGGGCGAACTGTTCGCCGGCCAGCCCGCTGACGAAACGCCCGCCCCGAATCTCGCCTCGCGCCTCCAGGCGATGAAACGTGCGCAGCAACTCACGCCAGCTCGGCAGCCAGTCGGCTTCGCGTTCCAGCAAACGCCAGAACACCACGCCATAACGGCGCAGCAGGGTCATGGCGATGTGTTCCAGGGTGTCGGGCGGTGTGGGCGCGGGCCGGTTGCCGGGTTCTGGCGCTGGCGAGCTGCGGCGCAGCAAGGCCCAGCGCCCGGCATCGTCCATGCCACCGACAAACGCCCCGCGCCCGCGCCGGCTGCTGCGGGCCTGGCGTTTGCTGGCGGGGGTGATCAGGGCACGCAGCCCGGCGAAGCTGTCGGCATTCACCAGCCCGGCACCGACCAGTTCCTGCAAGGCGGTTTCCAGTTCGCTGCGCAGCAGGTGGGCCTCGTGCAGCAATTCATCGAAAAACAACGCGCCGTGTTCACTGAGGGCTTGATGGACTTTTTGCGTCTTGAGCGACAGTTCGCTGATCGGTGTCTGCTCGGCGAGGCTGCTCCACAGCGCGACCTTGGCGCGCGGCAGCAACACGATTGGCGTGCTGCGCAGGGCGCTGGCGGACAGTTTCTGGCGGGCGCTCAGGCGCGTCCAGACGAACTTGCCGCTGCGGCACAGCTCGTCAAGCCAGGTCGGCGAATAATCCTTGATCCGCGCCGGCAAAAGGTCGCTGTCCCAGGCCGAGGCGGCGGCCGGGTAGCCTTCGAACTGGCTGATGATCGATGGCAGCACGGCGCTGCCCCGGCCCTGGCTGGACGGCGACAGGTGCTGCCAGTCGAACAGGAACCGCATGAAGTCTTGCAACATTACCGGCTCGATTTCCCGGCGCAAACGCTTGACCGTGTAGCGGTGGATCCGCGCCAGCAGATGCCGTTCGCACCATTCCTCTTGCCCGGTGCCCGGGGTAAAGCGACCGCGCAGCACATAGCCTTGCTGTTCCAGCTGGGCCAGGGCCTGGGTCGCTTGCGCCGGCGACAGCCCGAGCGGGTAGGCGATCGCGGTCAATGGCTGCGGGCCAAAGGCGCTGAGACGCGCGCGCAGCACTTCCACCACGGCCTCGTCGCTGTCCCACGGCGCATCAAACCCCGGCAGCGGTGCCAGCGGCGGCTGCCATTGGGCTTGTGGATAAATTGCTTGCAAGCACGTCAGCCGCTCCAACGGCACCCACAGGCCGCGTTCATCGCTGATTCGCACATGGCTGGCGCGGCCGCGCTCGGCCAGGGTTTGCAGCCCCTCCCGCCACGACGGCTCGGCGCTGGCTTCGCTGTCGGCGATGCAGGCCAGGCTCATCAGCGCTTCGTGGATTTCATCGATACTGGTCGGCGTCGGCCAGGCCTCTTCCCGCACGGCCTGGATGGCATCGGCGTCCAACGCGCCCAGGTCATCGGTGGACTGCGGATCGCTCCAGCGTCGATTGATCACCGCTTGGGTGCGGCGTTCTTCCAGCGGCGCGTCGTCGAGAAAGGTATAGGGCCGGGCGCTGAGGATTTCTGCCGCCAGGGGCGAGGGCGCAGGCAGGTCGCGGCTGACCAGGTGTATCTCGCCCGCCTCCATCCGTCGCAGCAGGGCCAGCCAGCCTTCGCTGTCCATGGCTTCATGGAGGCAATCGTCGAGGGTCTGTTCCACCAGCGGGTGGTCGGGAATCTCACGCTCGCCGGCGAGGTTTTCCAGGCACGCGATCTGGTCAGGAAATACGCTGGCGATCAAATCTTCACTTTTCATGCGCTGGATCTGCGGCGCGACTTTGCGCCCGCCCGCGTAGCGCGGCAACGCCAGGGCCACGCCGGCGTTCCAGCGCCAGCGCACGCCGAACAACGGCGCGTCCAGCACCGCCTGGACCAGGATCTGCTCGGCGCTCTGGCTGTTGAGGTAGCGCCAGACTTCGTCGAGTTCGAAGCTGTGGCTGGTGGACAGCGACAGCACGATGGCGTCCTCGCTGGCGGCGGCCTGCAATTCGAAGTTGAAGGTGCGGCAGAAACGCTTGCGCAGGGCCAGGCCCCAGGCGCGGTTGATGCGACTGCCGAAGGGCGTGTGGATGATCAGTTGGGTTCCGCCGGATTCGTCGAAAAACCGTTCCATCACCAAGGTGTCCTGGGAGGGCAGGGCGCCGAAGGCCAGGCGCGCCGGGGCCAGGTAATCGAGGATCTGTTCGGCGCTGGCGAGGTTCAGGTGCAAGGTGCCGGTCAGCCAGTCGAGGGCCGGTTGCAGGTTGCCCGGCGTGGCGCCGAGCAACTGATCCAGCTGGGCTTGCAGGCGGGCCACGGCCAGGGACAGTTCGGCGCTGCGCCCTGGGGCTTCGCCGAGCCAGAACGGAATGGTGGGCGGTTGGCCCTGGGCGTCCTCGACCCGCACGCGGCCGGTCTCGACGCGAATGATCCGGTACGAGGTATTGCCGAGTTGGAAGACGTCGCCGGCGATGCTCTCGACAGCGAAGTCTTCGTTGACGCTGCCGATGTTCAAGCCCTGCGGTTCGAGCAGCACGCTGTAGTCAGCGTTGTCCGGGATGGTGCCGCCGCTGGTCACGGCCGTCAGCTTGCTACCCCGCCGTCCACGCAAGGTCCGGGTCACGGCATCGCGGTGCAGGTAGGCACTGCGTACGCCTTGCCGGCCATTGAGGCCTTCGGCGAGCATTTGCAACAGGGCCTGGTAATGATCTTTGTCGAGCCCGGCATAGGGCGAGGCGCGGCGGAACATCTCCAGCAACGCCTGCTCATGCCATTCCTGGCAACTGACCTCGGCGACGATCTGCTGGGCCAGGACGTCCAGCGGCGCCTTGGGGATGTGCAGGATGTCCAGCTCGCCACGGCGCACACAATCGAGCAGGGCGGCGCATTCGATCAAGTCGTCGCGCGTGGTAGCGAACAGGCGCCCCTTGGGCGTGCCGCCGACCTGGTGACCGGAGCGGCCGACCCTTTGCAGGAACGCCGAGATCGAACGGGGCGAGGCGATCTGGCAGACCAGGTCGACGTCGCCGATATCGATGCCCAACTCCAGCGACGCCGTGGCGATCAGTACTTGCAGCTCGCCGCGCTTGAGGCGTTGCTCGGCGTCGAGGCGAAACTCCTTCGCCAGGCTGCCGTGGTGGGCCGCCACCGAGTCTTTGCCCAGGCGCTCGCTCAAGTGACGACTCAGGCGTTCGGCCAGCCGCCGGGTGTTGACGAATACCAGTGTGGTTCGGTGCGCCCGGGCCAGCTCGGCGAGGCGGTTGTAGACCAGTTCCCAGACGTCATTGGCCATCACCGCAGAAAGCGGCACCGGCGGCACCTCGATGTCCAGGTCGCGAGGGCGGGCGTGGCCGATGTCGACAATTTCACAGGCGCGTCCTTCACCGACGAGAAACCGTGATACCGCCTCGATGGGCTTTTGCGTGGCGGACAAGCCGATGCGCACCAACGGTTCGGCGCACAGCGCTTGCAGCCGTTCCAGGCTCAAGGCCAGATGGCTGCCGCGCTTGCTGGCGGCGATGGCGTGGATTTCATCGACGATCACCGTGCGGGTGCTGGCAAGCATCTGCCGGCCGGAATCGGAGCCGAGCAGCACATAGAGCGATTCGGGCGTGGTCACGAGGATGTGCGGCGCGGTCTTGCGCATCGCCGAGCGTTCTTTTTGCGGCGTGTCGCCGGTGCGCACGGCGGTGGTGATGGGCAAGGGCGGCAGCCCCATTCGCTGCAATTGCTCGGTGATGCCGGCCAGGGGATTCTGCAGGTTGATCTGGATGTCGTTGCTCAAGGCCTTGAGCGGCGAGACGTAGACCACGAGTGTCTCGTCCGGCAGCCCGCCTTGCTCCAGGCCACGATGTACCAAGTCATCCAGGACCGCGAGAAATGCAGTAAGGGTCTTGCCCGAACCCGTGGGCGCGGCGACCAGCACCGAGCGGCGCTGGCCGATCAACGGCCACGCCCGGGCCTGGGCGGCCGTGACGGCCGGGAATGTCTGGCTGAACCAGGCGCGAACGGCGGGATGAAAGCCTGCCATGGCGTGGTCGGCTGCAAGGGGCAGATTCATGGGGGCAGTTTAGGCGGGTGGGGTGGGGAGGATGCAAGTGGCGAGGGGATTTATCCCCGCTGGACTGCGCAGCAGTCCCTTTAATTAACACCTGGGTGGGTCAGGCTCGCCTCATTTGCTTGGTTGGGGCTGCTGCGCAGCCCAGCGGGGCGGTGCGACGTTTCGCTAAATCCCCTCGCCACAAGAGCTCGGCAACCGCCTTGGAAGACGGCAAACCCGGCGATCTACACATTACGGATGACGGTTGCGCACTAAACCCGCAAAATGCAACGATTCCGGCGACGCCCTCGGGCGTTGTCGACCAAATTCTTGTGCCAACAGACTGGGCCTGCTGACTTTATGCGAATGCGCCTTATGTTACTGGGCGGCGGAAATGCCCTTGGGCAGGCGCTGATTCGCCTCGGTGCGGAAGAAGACATCGGTTTTCTCGCCCCCCGCCCCCCCGAAGACGGCTGGGATGCCGCGAGCCTCACGCAGTTGCTCGACGACACCCGGCCGGACGCCTTGATCAACCTGGCGTACTACTTCGACTGGTTCCAGGCCGAAACCGTCAGCGAGCAACGCCTGGCCAGCCAAGAGCGGGCGGTCGAGCGCCTGGCCGAACTGTGCCAGCATCACAACATTGTCTTGCTGCAACCGTCGAGCTATCGCGTGTTCGACGGCTCCCGCGCCACCGCCTACAGCGAAAAGGATGAACCGGTGCCCCTGGGCCTGCGTGGCCAGGCGTTGTGGCGCATCGAGCAAAGCGTGCGCGCCACTTGCCCGCAACATGTTCTGCTGCGTTTTGGCTGGCTGCTGGACGACAGCGCCGACGGCATCCTCGGCCGTTTCCTGGCCCGGGCCGAGCAGCCTGAAGAGCTGTTGCTGGCCGACGACCGTCGGGGTAACCCCACGCCGGTGGACGATGCCGCGCGGGTGATCATCTCGGTGCTCAAGCAACTCGATTGCGCGGCGCCGCTGTGGGGCACCTATCATTACGCCGGGCATGAGGCGACCACGCCGCTGGCTTTGGGCCAGGCGATCCTCACCGAAGCCCGCGCCCTGCACCCGCTGGCCATCGAGTCGCCGACGCCCCAGGCCCACGCCGCAAGGCCGGACGCGGCGGAAGAACCGCAGCACGCGGTATTGGCCTGCAAGAAAATTCTGCACACCTTCGGGATCAAGCCCCGCGCCTGGCGCGCCGCACTCCCGGCCCTACTGGATAGGTTCTATCGCCATGGCTGAAGGCCCAGTTCTCATCACCGGCGGCGCGGGTTTCATTGGTTCGCACCTGACCGACGCCTTGCTTGCCAAAGGGCATTCGGTGCGCATTCTCGATGACCTGTCCACTGGCAAGCGCAGCAACCTGCCGCTGGATAACCCGGCTCTGGAGCTGATCGAGGGTGATGTCGCCGACGCCGCGCTGGTCGCCCGGGCCGTGGCCGGTTGCAGCGCCGTGGCGCATCTGGCCGCCGTGGCCTCGGTGCAAGCCTCGGTGGACGACCCGGTGCGCACGCACCAGAGCAATTTCATCGGCACCCTGAACGTCTGCGAAGCCATGCGCCAGGCCGGAGTGAAGCGGGTGCTGTTCGCCTCCAGCGCCGCGGTCTACGGCAACAATGGCGAAGGCCAGTCCATCGACGAAGAGACGCCCAAGGCGCCGTTGACGCCTTATGCGGCAGACAAACTGGCCAGCGAATTCTATTTCGACTTCTATCGTCGCCAGCATGAACTGGAGCCGGTGGTGTTCCGCTTCTTCAACATCTATGGTCCGCGCCAGGATCCATCCTCGCCGTATTCAGGCGTCATCAGTATCTTCAGCGAACGGGCGCAGAAAGGCCTGCCGATCACCGTGTTCGGCGACGGCGAGCAGACTCGGGATTTCGTCTATGTTGAGGATCTGGTGGACGTGCTGGTCCAGGCCATCGAAAAACCTGAGGTGGAGGTCGGCGCGGTGAATGTCGGCTGGAACCAGGCCACGACCTTGAAGCAGATGCTCCAGGCCCTGGCCGTGGTGGTGGGCGATTTACCTACGATTAGCCATGGCCCGGCGCGCTCCGGCGATATCCGCCATTCGCGGGCAAACAATGCTCGTTTACTGGAGCGTTTCAACGTCCCGAAGCAGACGCCGATGAGCGTGGGGCTGGCGCGGTTGTTGGGGCGCTGAGTTTCGCAGCCGAAAAAAAGGCGCCTTTCGGGGCGCCTTTTTTGTGAGTCATGCATCGCTTTTGTGGCAAATGAAACCTGTGGCGAGGGAGCTTGCTCCCGCTCGAGCGCGAAGCGGTCGCAAATTCGTCGGGCCTGCTTCGCAGTCCAGCGGGAGCAAGCTCCCTCGCCACGGGGTGTGTAGGCATGTCAATGTCGTGTGGGGTCAGAACTTGTAACCCAACCCAACCATGTAGACGAACGGGTCCACATCGACGTCCACTTTGGCCCGGGTACCGCCGGCCACGGCGTTGTTGTCGACATAGGCCGTGGTGTCGATGTCGATGTAGCGGATCTGGCCGTTGATCATGATGTTGTCTGTCAGCATGTAGTCGGCACCGACTTGCCACGCCATGCCCCAGCTGTTTTTCGCGCGAAAGTTGCTGAATCCATTGGCGCTGGCTTCGCTGCCGACGTGTTCGTCATAGATCCAGGTGTAGTTGATGCCGGCGCCGACATAGGGTTGGAATGCCGACTTGGCGTCGAGCGGGTAGTAGACCAGGCTCAGGGTCGGCGGCAGGTGCTTGAGGGTGCCGAGCTTGTTGTTGGCGGCGCCGAGTGCGGTGCCCTTGAGTTTCACGTCGTGCTCGAATGGCGAGGCCGCCAGCAATTCGATTCCCCAGTTGTTGGTGAGCATGTAGGCGAAGTTCAGGCCCAACTGTGTGTCGCTGCTCAGGGTCGCCTTACCGCCCAGGTCGGCGCCGGCCAGCGGGCCACGGTCGACCTTGACGCTGGAGCTGTCGGCGTCCGGGTTGACCGTGATCGCGCCGGCGCGAACGATGATGTCGCCGGCGGTATGGGCTTGGGCAAACGGCGCAGCGAGGGCTAGCGCGATGAGGGAGGCGCTGAGCAGAGACTTGTGCATGGGGGCTCCAGAAGGCATCGAAAATTGATGTCCCATGGTACGGAGCCGTCTGGTCCGGTCTTTTGACTCAGCTCAATGAAAATGTGATGAAGCCCATCGCGAGCAAGCTATCGCAAAAACAACGCATCACTGCGGGGCTCACTCCGGCAGTTCATAGACATAAATCTTCTGCGCCTCCATCTGATACCCGGCATCGGCCAGTTCACTGGTGGACGGTTTGACCTGCATCGGCCCTTCGACCCAGTACGGCTGGTACAGCTCGTCGAGCTTGACCCCGACTTCGCTTTTCACATGCACGATCTGGTTCGACGGCGGGGGCGGCACGTGGATGCAGGCGCCGAAATACGGCACCAGCAGGAAATCGGTGGTGCGGCCTTCCTCGCTGACTTCCAGCGGCACGATATAACCGGGCAAGCGGATCTGCTGGCCATCGAGGGCCTTGACCACCGGGGCATTGGGCAGGTCCTGCTTGGCCGCCGGGGCGGATTCGGCGGCCAAGGCATCGCTCATCTTCGACAGGTCGTGCAGGGGCGTCATGTTCGGCACTTCCGGCGGCGCATCCGGTGGGATCATCTCCGACCAGGCCAGGTCCCTCGGCTCGGCCGCCCACAGCGGCAGGGAAACCATCATCAACAGCGCAAGCAGGGCGCGGGGCATTTTCAACGTCCTCATAAACGGATCGACAGGCCATCGGCCAACGATTGGCGATAGGCGCGCCAGGCCGGCACGCTGCCCATCAGCAGGGCGGCGACCAGAATGCCAGCCAGCAACGTCCATTCATACTCGCTCGGCCAGCCCAATGGCAGGTACAAACCGTAGGCCGACTGCACATAACCCTGGGCGGCGGCGATGCCGATGTACAACAAGGCCAGCCCGGCGGTGACCCCGGCCAATGCCAGGGCGAAGGCTTCGAGTACCAGCAGGCTCGCGATATGCCAGGGCCGCGCGCCGACCGAACGCAGGATCGCCATCTCCCGGCGCCGCTCGTTGAGGCTGGTGAGAATCGCCGTGAGCATGCCGATCAAGCCAGTCAGCACGACGAACAGCGAGATCACGAACAAGGCTTTTTCCGCCGTGCCCATCAGGCTCCACAGTTCTTGCAGCGCCACGCCCGGCAGGATCGCCAGCAGCGGTTCGCCACGAAACTCATTGATCTCGCGTTGCAAGGCGAAGGTGGAAATCTTGCTGTTGAGGCCAAGCATGAACGCGGTAATCGCTTTCGGCGTGAGGTCCATGTTGCGGGCCTGGTCGGCGCTGATGCGCCCATTGCCCTGGGCCGGCACGCCATTTTTCCAATCGATATGGATGGCCTCCATGCCGCCGAGGCTGATGTGCAGCGTGCGATCCACCGGCGTGCCAGTGCGCTTGAGAATCCCCACCACGGTAAAGGGTTTGTCGTCGTGCTTGACCAGGCTGATCGCCGCCACGCCGTGGGCCAGCACCAGCTTTTCCCCGAGTTTGTAATGCAGCGCCTCGGCCACTTCCGCGCCGAGCACCACTTCGAATGGGTCGGTGGCGAACGCGCGGCCATCGGCCAACGCCAGGTGTTGCCGGCGGCCGTACTGGTAATGCTCGAAGTAGGCCTCGGTGGTGCCCATCACCCGGTAACCGCGATGGGAGTCGCCAAGGGACATGGGGATCGCCCACTTCACTTTCGGGTTGTTGGCGAACTGCTCGAAGCTGTCCCAGCGGATGTTGTTGGTGGCGTTGCCGATGCGAAACACCGAGTACAGCAACAGATTCACGGAGCCGGAGCGGGCACCGACGATCAGGTCGGTGCCGCTGATGGTGCTGGCGAAGCTGGCCCGCGCCTCGGTGCGGACTCGCTCCACCGCGAGCAACAGGCACACCGAGAGGGCAATGGTAAAAGCGGTAAGGATCGCGGTGAAGCGACGGTTCGCCAGGCTGGCCATGGCTAGACGGAGCAAATACATCTCAGACCTCGAGTGGCTTGGCGGCGCGATTCAGATCGGCCAGCGAGAGGTGACGGTCGAACAGCGGCGCCAGGCTCTGGTCGTGACTGACGAACAACAGGCTCGACCCGGCTTCGCGGCATTCGGCGAACAGCAGACGCAGGAAGTTTTCCCGGGCGTCGTAGTCCAGGGCTGAGGTCGGTTCGTCGGCGATCACCAGTTCCGGTTGACCGATCAGGGCCCGAGCGGCGGCGACCCGTTGTTGTTGGCCGATGGACAGCGAGTCGGCCCGGCGCTCCAGCAGGTTCGTATCGTTCAGCCCCAGGTGGGCCAACAATGTGGCGGCGGCTTGATCGACACTCCCGTGGCGCTGGATGGCCCGTTGCGCGCGCAATTTCGAGAAATGGCAAGGCAGTTCGACGTTCTCGCGCACCGAGAGAAACGGCAGCAGGTTGAACTGCTGGAAGATGTAGCCGGTGTGGTCCACGCGAAAGCGGTCGCGGCTGCCCGCGCCCAATTCGGTGAGCTCCTGGCCAAGCAGGCGGATGCTGCCGCGATCCGGCGTTTGCACACCGCCCAACAGCCCCAGCAAGGTGGTCTTGCCGCTGCCGCTCGGCCCCTTGAGGAACAAGGTTTCGCCGGCATCCAGGCGAAACGCCGGGATGTCCAGCAGTAGCGGATGCCCGGGCCAGCTGAAGCCCAGGTCGGACAGTTCGATGAGTGCTTGGGTCATATCGCCGGTTTTTCAGGTTAACAGGACTTCCTGTGGGAGCGAGCCTGCTCGCGAATGCGGTGAGTCAGTCAACATCGTTTTGGATGTGCCGGCGCCTTCGCGAGCAGGCTCGCTCCCACATGGTTTTTGTGGTGAATCAGAATTTCAGGGCTGGCGCCTTGGCCGTCACTTCCACGCCTTGCTGGCCGCTCGGGCTGATCAGTTGTACCTGAATTTTCTGCGTGGCCGGAAAGGTTTTGAACAGTGTCGCCAGATCCAGGTTCTTCAAGGCGCCAGGGGCCGTGCAAGTGAATTGATAGTCGGCATGGATCTCGCTGTGTTCGCCATGGTGCCCGTCGCCATCTGCCTCTTCGTCGTGGTCTTCGTGGTCCGGCTCATCACCGAACAACGGGCTTTCCAATTCCTGCTGGGCCACGGTGCACTTGGCGGCGGCCGGCAGGTTGAACAACGCCAGGGGTTTATCCAGCTGCGCCCGCACGGCGGCGACCTTGGCTTTGTCGGCATCGCTGCTGGCGGCGTGTTCGAAGCCCACCAGGTTCATCGCCGGGCTTTCCAATTCCAATTCCAGGGTCTGGCCATCCAGGGCCGCATTCAACCGGGCGACGCCGTGCTCATGGGCGCCCAGGCTGCCGTGCTCGTGATCATGCTCATGATCGTGGTCATGCTCCACCGCCGCGTGAGCGACAGCCAATGGCAGCAGGGCGAATGGCAGGGCAAGAAGCAAACGACGCATGACGAATCTCCAGAAAGGTTATGTAATCTTATAACGATAGTGCGAGGAGTTTGACCATCTGCTTGGCGTCGCGCAAGGCCCATGGGAGCATGGGCAGATGAAATCTTCAGGAGCACGCTGATGTTGCGGATACGCGGGACGGTCGGTGATTGGCCGGTGGACTTGACGATAGAGATGGATGAAGGCGACTGGGCGCAGCTCGGCGCGCGGTTGCAAGTGGCCAAGTCCGAAGGCGCGGCGGCGGCGCCCGCCAAATCGACAAGCCAAGACGACACCCAGTGGCAGATCGCCCGGGAGTTGTTGCGCAAGGCCGGGCAACTGAGCGGCCCGGACTTGCTCGAACAGCTTGAGGGCCTGACCGGCAGCGCCTCGTCAGGCAAGCGCTTGCTGGTGCGCCTGCGCCACAGCGCCGAGGTCAAGGTGCTGAGCGGCGGGGATACGCCGCTCTATAGCTGGATCGGTCAGTAAAGCGCGGCGAACAGCTTGCGACGGTAGGTCGTCACCAGCGGGTGATCGTTGCCCAGCAGTTCGAACACTTGCAGCAAGGTTTTATGGGGCAGGCCTTCGCTGTAGCTGCGATTGCGGATGAACAACTTGAGCAGCGCCTCGAGCGCTGGCTCGTACTGCTGGCGCGCCAGTTGCTGGATCGCCAGTTGATACACCGCCTCGTCGTCCTGGGGGTCTTTCGCCAGCCGCGCCTTGAGGTCGGCGGCGTCCGGCAGATCCTTGGCCAGGCCGAGAAACTGGATCTGCGCCTTGGCGCCGGCCAGTGCGGCCTTGTGTTCATCGCTTTTCACTGCGTCGAGCACTGTTTGCGCCTCGCCCAGCTCGCCGCGCTCGGTCAGGCAACGTGCGTAAAGGATCAGCGCCTTGGCGTTGGTGTTGTCTTCGCCCAGCAACACGGTGAGCACGGCTTCGGCATCGGCGAAGCGGCCCTCATCGAACAGCGCCTGGGCCTGTTCGAAAGGGTCGGCTGCGGCTGGAGGCGGCATCTGCACATGGGGTTCGAGCATCGCCCGCACCGCCGATTCCGGTTGAGCCCCGGCAAAGCCGTCCACCGGCTGGCCGTCCTTGAACAGCACCACGGTCGGCAGGCTGCGAATGCCGAAGCGGGCGACGATGTCTTGCTCGACGTCGCAGTTGACCTTGGCCAGCAGCAGTTCGCCCCGATAGCTCTCGGCGATACCTTGCAACATGGGCATCAGTGCCTTGCAGGGCGCACACCACTCGGCCCAGAAATCCACCAGCACCGGTTTGTGAAAAGAGTTGGCGATCACCGACTGGTCGAAATCGGCCGTGGTGGCGTCGAAGATGTAAGACGTGTCCTGGGTCATGGGGAATCTCGTAGAACGCTTGAATGGGGCAACTATACGGCTTGGTGGGGGGTGGCTGAAAGCGGGGGCTTGCGGCGCCTGATAGACCGCTATCGCGAGCAGGCTCGCTCCCACCGTGTTTTATGCTGCCTGCATTTTTCATGAACTGAACAAAGTTCTATGTGGGAGCGAGCCTGCTCGCGATGCTTTAAGACAAGCGCCGCGCGTGGTACAGGCTCACATGCCGAAACTCCTCCGGCTCAGCCAGGTCCGGCAAGGTCATGGCCTCGAGCATTTCGATGCGTCGGTACAGCGGATGCTGGAAGTCCCGCACCCGGGAATCCGCCACCAGTGCCTCGCGGCCACGGCTGAGGAACTGGTCCAGCAGCGGCAGGTTCGCCCGGTCGTAGAGCACGTCGGCGACGAGGATCAGATCGAAGCGATCGGCCTCGGCGAAAAAATCCGTCGAATAACCCAACGTCACGCCGTTAAGCACTGCATTGGCCTGGCACGCGGCAAGCGCCAGCGGATCCAGGTCGCAGGCCACCACTTCCAGCGCCCCGGCCTTGACCGCCGCAATGCCCGCCACGCCGGAGCCGGCACCGAAATCCAGCACTCGCTTGCCCTCGACCCATTGTGGCTGTTCGGCCAGATAGCGCGCCATCGCCAGGCCGCTGGCCCAGCAGAAGCTCCAATACGGCGGCTCGTGGAGGATGCGCCGGGTTTCTTCCGGGCTGAAGGCTCGGTCCATGTTGTCGCCGTCGATCAACCACAGCTTCAAGTCTGTGTCCGGCAGCGCACAGGCCACCAAACGTGCATCGCCAAGTAACTCGTCCAGCGCTTGTTGCAGGTCCTGCGGTGGCCTCATGGCGCTTTGACGAATTGCAGGACGCCCAGCGCCTGGGTGGTCGGTTGGCTGATGCGTTGCTCCGGCAGGTGCAGGATCAACTGGCCCGACTGGCTGGCCCGGCCGCGCAGTTCCACGCGGGCGCCAACGGGGAAGGCTTCGGGGTTGAAGCGCAGGCGGAAGGGCAGTGCCTGGTTGGTGCCGATCAGGCTGGAACTGGCGAGCAGTTGCTGCGGGCGATCCTTGTCATCGATCACCAGCAGCGCCAGTTCCACCTCGGCCCCTGCCGGCACGCCTTGCAAGGTACCGCTCAGTTCTCGCTGATGCGCCGGCAGCGGCCCAAGCTCGGTGGCTTGGCGGGCCTTTTCCTGAGCCTGTTTAGGCGCGGGCGCCGGGGCTGGCGCGGCGGGTTTCGGGGCGTCGCTGCTGCACGCCATCAGCAGGCTGAAGAGACTGAGCAGAACAATGGATCGTAGCGGCATGGGTGGCTCCAGCAAGGTGAATTCGATGGATCTGGCGTTAAGCCCGTCTGTATACCGTAAACCCTATGGCTTGTCTTGCCAGTGGGATGCGCTACCATGGCCCTCCCTTTTTTTGTTGCCTGCCCACCATGCACTGTCCCTTCTGCGGTGCCAACGACACCAAAGTCATCGACTCGCGACTGGTCGCCGAGGGCGAACAGGTCCGCCGCCGCCGCGAATGCCTGGCCTGCGGCGAACGTTTCACGACGTTCGAGACCGCTGAACTGGTGTTGCCGCGCCTGATCAAGACCGACGGCAGTCGCCAGCCGTTCGATGAAGAAAAACTGCGCGCCGGCATGCAGCGCGCCCTGGAAAAACGCCCGGTAAGCGTCGAACGCCTGGAAGCCGCGCTGGTGCACATCAAGCACAAGCTGCGGGCGACCGGCGAGCGCGAGGTCAAATCCCTGGTGGTCGGCGAGCTGGTGATGGCCGAGCTGCAGAAGCTCGATGAAGTGGCCTACATCCGTTTCGCCTCGGTGTACCGGCGTTTCCAGGACCTCAATGAGTTCCGCGAGGAAATCGACCGCCTGGCCCGCGAGCCGGTGAAAGAATGACCAGCCCGGCGCAACAAGCCGTCCTCGACGCCCATTACATGGCCCGCGCCCTGGAATTGGCGCGACGCGGTCACTACACGACCCATCCCAACCCTCGGGTGGGTTGCGTGATCGTGCGGGACGGCGAAGTCGTCGGCGAAGGCTGGCACATCCGCGCTGGCGAACCCCATGCCGAAGTCCATGCCCTGCGCGCCGCCGGTGAAAATGCCCGGGGCGCCACGGCCTACGTGACCCTCGAACCGTGCAGCCACCATGGGCGCACACCGCCCTGTGCCGATGCGTTGGTCACCGCCGGGGTGGCGCGGGTGGTGGCCGCGATGCAAGACCCGAACCCGGAAGTCGCCGGCCGCGGCCTGCAGCGGCTGGCCCAGGCCGGCATCGCCACAGAAAGCGGCGTGCTGGAAGGCGAAGCGCGCAAGCTCAATGAAGGTTTCCTCAAGCGCATGGAATATGGCCTGCCGTTCGTGCGGGTCAAGCTCGCCATGAGCCTTGATGGGCGCACCGCCATGGAGAGTGGCGAGAGCCAGTGGATCACCGGCCCCGCCGCGCGCTCGGCGGTACAACGCCTGCGGGCCCAGGCCAGCGTGGTGCTGACCGGCGCCGATACGGTGCTGGCGGACAACGCCCGGCTGACCGTGCGTGCCGACGAGCTCGGGCTGGACGCCGAGCAGACCGCGCTGGCCATGAGCCGTCCGCCGCTGCGGGTGCTGGTGGACGGCCGCTTGCGAGTGCCGCTGGATGCGCCGTTTTTCAGGGCGGGCCCGGCGCTCGTCGCTACCTGCATGGCGGTGGAAGAACAGTACGCCAACGGCCCCGAATGCATGATCGTGGCGGGTGACGACGGTCAGGTCGATCTGCGCCGCCTGTTGGCGGAGTTGGCGGCCCGAGGCGTCAACGAAGTGTTGGTGGAAGCCGGCCCGCGCCTGGCGGGAGCCTTTGCCCGTCAGGGCCTGGTGGACGAGTTCCAGATTTTCATCGCCGGCAAGTTTCTGGGCTCCTCGGCGCGACCGCTGCTGGACTGGCCGCTGGCGCAGATGAAGGACGCCGCGCCGCTGAAAATCACCGAAATCCGCGCCGTGGGCGATGACTGGCGAGTCATCGCCGTTCCCGTTTCATCGGCCAGCGTATAATTCCCGGCTTTCGCTCAAGCGGCGGCCCGTTCTCGAGGAGGACTCCATGTTTACCGGCATCATCGAATCCATCGGCAGTATCCGCGCACTCACCCCCAAGGGCGGAGATGTGCGGGTGCATGTCGAAACCGGCAAGCTCGACCTGAGCGACGTCAAGTTGGGCGACAGCATCGCCGTGAACGGCGTCTGCCTGACTGCCGTCGAGCTGCCCGGCAATGGCTTCCTGGCTGACGTCAGCCGCGAAACCCTCGACTGTACCGCGATGAACGATCTCAAGAGTGGCAGCCCGGTCAACCTGGAAAAAGCCCTGACGCCGACCACGCGCCTCGGCGGGCACCTGGTCAGCGGCCACGTCGACGGTGTCGGCGAAGTGGTCTCGCGTACCGATAACGCCCGGGCCGTGGAGTTTCGTATCCGGGCCCCGAAAGAGCTGGCCAAGTACATCGCCCATAAAGGCTCGATCACCGTCGATGGCACCAGCCTGACGGTCAACGCGGTGGACGGCGCTGAGTTCATGCTGACGATCATCCCCCATACCCTGAGCGAAACCATCATGGCCTCGTACCGGCCTGGTCGTCGGGTCAACCTGGAGGTCGACCTGCTGGCCCGCTATCTGGAGCGTCTGCTGCTGGGCGACAAGGCCGCGGAGCCAGCAGCCGGCAATATCACTGAAAGCTTTCTGGCCGCTAACGGCTACCTCAAATCCTGACCCAAGGGGGTGCCGCGTGGCGCTCAATAGCATCGAAGAACTGGTTGAAGACATCCGCCAAGGCAAGATGGTCATCCTCATGGATGACGAAGACCGCGAGAACGAAGGCGACCTGATCATGGCCGCCGAATGCTGCAAGGCCGAACACATCAACTTCATGGCCAAGCACGCCCGTGGCCTGATCTGCATGCCGATGACCCGCGAACGCTGCGAGCTGCTGAAGTTGCCGCTGATGGCGCCGCGCAATGGCTCGGGCTTCGGCACCAAGTTCACCGTGTCCATCGAGGCCGCCGAGGGCGTGACCACCGGTATCTCCGCCGCTGACCGCGCGCGCACCGTACAAGCCGCCGCGGCCGCCGACGCCAAGGCCGAAGACATCGTCAGCCCCGGCCACATCTTCCCGTTGATGGCCCAGGCCGGCGGCACCCTGGCTCGCGCCGGCCATACCGAGGCGGCGTGCGACCTGGCGCGCATGGCCGGCTTCGAGCCCGCCGGCGTCATCTGCGAAGTGATGAACGACGACGGCACCATGTCCCGTCGCGCCGAGCTGGAAGCGTTCGCCGCCGAGCACAACATCAAGATCGGCACCATCGCCGACCTGATTCACTACCGTATGATCCACGAGCGTACCGTTCAGCGGATTTCCGAGCAGCCGCTGGACAGCGAACTGGGCCAGTTCAACCTGGTGACCTACCGCGACTCGGTGGAAGGCGACGTGCACATGGCGCTGACCCTGGGCACTGTTTGTGCTGAAGAGCCGACCCTGGTCCGCGTGCATAACATGGACCCTCTGCGCGACCTGCTGATGGTCAAGCAACCGGGCCGCTGGAGCCTGCGCGCGGCCATGGCCGCCGTGGCCGAGGCGGGCAGCGGCGTGGTGCTGTTGCTGGGACATCCACTCGATGGTGACGTGCTGTTGGCCCACATCCGTGAGACCACCGAGCAGCAACCGGTGAAAAAACCGACCACCTACAGCATTGTCGGTGCCGGTTCGCAGATCCTGCGCGACCTGGGCGTGCGCAAGATGCGTCTGATGAGCGCGCCGATGAAATTTAATGCGATATCCGGTTTCGACCTGGAAGTTGTAGAATACGTGCCCTCCGAATAATGGCCCGGGATTTCCCGCCCTGTATTCGTGGCTAATATCACTGAGGAGCGCGTATCGAACGTGCTCCGGCTCTTTAAGAGATCTGACGAATGACCCTGAAGACCATCGAAGGTACCTTCATCGCCCCCAAGGGCCGCTACGCGCTGGTAGTCGGCCGTTTCAACAGCTTTGTGGTTGAAAGCCTGGTCGACGGCGCGGTGGATGCGCTGGTTCGCCATGGCGTGAGCGAAGGCGACATCACCATCATCCGTGCGCCTGGCGCCTTCGAAATCCCGCTGGTTGCGCAGAAAGTCGCCCAAAAGGGCGAATTTGCGGCAATCATCGCCCTCGGTGCGGTCATTCGTGGCGGTACTCCGCACTTCGAATACGTGGCCGGCGAATGCACCAAGGGCCTGGCCCAGGTGTCCATGGAGTTCGGCGTGCCGGTCGCTTTCGGCGTGCTGACCGTTGATTCCATCGAGCAAGCCATCGAACGTTCCGGCACCAAGGCCGGTAACAAAGGTGCCGAAGCTGCCTTATCCGCCCTGGAAATGGTCAGCCTGCTGGCGCAGTTGGAGGCCAAGTGATTAGCGACGAGAGCGATCGTTTCAACCCGCGCGATCCAAAGCCTGCGGACGCCGGCAAGCCTTCGAAAAGCGTCAAGCGCCGCGAAGCCCGTCAGCTCGCGACCCAGGCCCTGTATCAGTGGCACATGGCCAAGCAATCGCTGAACGAGATCGAAGCGCAGTTTCGCGTCGATAACGATTTCAGTGATGTCGATGGTGCGTACTTCCGCGAGATCCTGCACGGCGTCCCCGCCCACAAGACTGAAATCGACAACGCCCTGGCACCTTGCCTGGACCTGACCATCGATGAGCTGGACCCAGTCGAGCTCGCGGTGTTGCGCTTGTCCACCTGGGAACTGATGCAGCGCGTCGACGTGCCGTACCGCGTGGTGATCAACGAAGGGATCGAGCTGGCGAAAGTCTTCGGTTCCACCGACGGCCACAAGTTCGTCAACGGTGTGCTCGACAAGCTCGCCCCGCGCCTGCGTGAAGCCGAAGTGAAGGCGTTCAAGCGCTGATTGGCGTTTGTGACGACTGACTATGGGTGAATTCGAGCTGATCCGTAACTACTTCGCCGCTGCGCCATGCGCGCAGGGCGGCGAGGGCGTTGCGCTGGGGATCGGCGACGACTGCGCCTTGCTGGCCGTCCCTCCCGGCGAACAGCTGGCGGTTTCCACCGACACGCTGGTCGCCGGTGTGCATTTCCCGGATCCTTGCGATCCGTTCCTGCTCGGCCAGCGCTCGCTGGCCGTGGCGGTCAGTGACTTGGCCGCCATGGGCGCGAGCCCTTTCGCCTTTACCCTTGCCCTGACCTTGCCGATGGTTGCCGCCGATTGGCTGCAAGCCTATGCCCAGGGTTTGAGTCAGATGGCCCGGGCATGCGGCGTGGCGTTGGTGGGCGGCGATACCACGCGGGGGCCCCTGAGCCTGACCCTGACCGTGTTCGGCCGCGTCCCGTCCAGCCAGGCCTTGACCCGCGGCGGCGCGCAGCCCGGCGATCTGCTGTGTGTCGGCGGTGAGCTGGGCAATGCCGCCGGCGCGTTGCCGCTGGTCCTCGGCCAGCGCAGCGCTGAGCCTGCAGTCGCCGAGCCATTGCTGGGCCATTACTGGGCGCCGCGACCGCAGATCGACCTCGGCCTGGCACTGCGGGGCAAAGCCAGCGCGGCGATGGACATTTCCGACGGCCTGTTGGCCGACTGTGGGCATATCGCGCTGGCGTCCGGCGTGGCGTTGACGGTTGAACGTGACCGGCTTCCGCTGTCCAATGCACTTCTGGCGCTGCTCGGCCCGTCAGGCGCGCAACACGCCGCCCTGAGTGGTGGGGACGACTATGTATTGCTGTTCACCCTGCCGTCGGTCCGATTGTCGGCACTTCTGGCCGAAGGCTGGCCGATCCATGTGGTCGGCAGTGTCACGCAGGGGCAGGGCGTCATGCTGGTTGACGACCTTGGGCGCGACATCACCCCGCAAACACGGGGCTATCAACATTTTGGGGAGACACCGTGACAGATCATCCCAACCAGGTACCGGCCGAATTCGTTCCGCCTTCGGTCTGGCGCAATCCCTGGCATTTCCTGGCGTTCGGCTTCGGTTCGGGTACCTTGCCCAAGGCGCCGGGCACCTGGGGCTCGCTGGTTGCGCTACCCTTTATACCGTTGTGGCAGATGTTGCCGGATTGGGGCTACTGGCTGATGCTGGGCATCACCATGCTGTTCGGCTTCTGGCTGTGCGGCAAAGTGGCGGATGACCTGCGGGTACACGACCACGAAGGCATCGTCTGGGACGAAATGGTCGGCATGTGGATCACCTTGTGGCTGGTGCCTGAAGGTTGGCAATGGCTGTTGGCCGGTTTCCTGGTGTTCCGCTTCTTCGATATCCTCAAGCCATGGCCGATCCGCTGGATCGACCGGAAGGTACACGGGGGTGTCGGCATCATGCTCGACGACGTGTTGGCCGGCGTTTTTGCCTGGCTTGCAATGCAAGGGTTGGTGTGGTGTTTCACCTGAGGGAACGAGGCATGGGCGTAAGCCGCGCACTTTTGCTGTTGCTGTGTATCGGAGCGTTGTTCGGCGTTCGGGTGGCCGAGTCGGCGCCGCTGCCCGGCAAGATTCGCGCCGCCAGTGAAGAGTGGGCCGATTACACACAGGCCGATGGGCAGGGCATGGGGTGGGAGCTTTTGCGCGCGGTATTCGAGCCCGAAGGCGTCAAGCTGGAAACCCGTAGCGTGCCCTACACGCGCTCGATCGGGTTGGTGCAGCGCGGCGAGGTCGATGTGCAGGTCGGCGCCTATCGGAATGAGTCCGCAGGAGTGCTTTACCCAAAGTGGCACTACGATGTTGATCATATCTATGCCCTCGGACTGGCCTCCAAGCCGTCCCCAACGTTAGCCACCATCGGCAACTATCGACTGGTGTGGATGCGCGGCTACGAGTACGACAACTACCTGCCCAACGTACGACGTTTCAACGAAATTCATCGCGCCGTGGGAATCCTGCCGATGCTGGCCCATGACCGTGCCGATTTCTATATCGATGCTTCCATGGAGATCGAGGAGGTGCTCGCCAAGGCCGACGATCCCCAGCAATTCAAAATGTCGCCGCTGATCAATCTACCGCTGTACCTGGGCTTCGCCGACAACGAAAACGGTCGCGTGCTGCGTGCGCTGTTCGACCGACGCATGGAAGTGTTAGTGAAGAGCGGTGAGCTGAAACCGATTTTCGAGCGTTGGAATCAACCCTATCCCTTCGACGAGCACGGCAAACCACCGAAGTTGTGATCAAACTTTTCGATGGTTATGCGTGATAATTCAGCCTAAGCGCCCATCGGATCGTGCTGTTACAATGCCCGCCTCTGCGAATCTCCAGTACTAGATCAGGAGCACACCGGTGCCTGTCGTTTTTGTTGCCGCTTCCAAGCTGCCAACGCCTTTTGCTCAATTCACCATGCATGGTTTTCTCGATGAAGCCACCGGTCGCGAGCACGTCGTGCTGAGCCTGGGTGATTTCGCCGACGGCGCTCCGGTACTCGGTCGCCTGCACTCCGAATGCCTGACGGGCGATGCGTTGTTCAGCCAGCGCTGTGATTGCGGCTCGCAGCTTGAAGCCGCGCTGCAAGCCATCGCCCGTGAAGGTCGCGGCGTGCTGCTGTATTTGCGCCAGGAAGGGCGCGGCATTGGCCTGTTGAACAAGATCCGTGCCTATGAATTGCAAGACGGCGGGGCCGACACCGTGGAAGCCAACGAGCGCCTCGGCTTCGCCGCCGATTTGCGCGATTACAGCATCTGCCTGCCGATGCTGGAACACCTGGGCGTCAAGGCCTTGCGGTTGATGACCAACAACCCGCGCAAGGTCAAGGCACTGACCGACATGGGTATCGCGGTGGCTGAACGCGTGCCGCTGCACACCGGCCACAACCCTCACAACAAGCTCTACCTGGCGACCAAAGCCAGCAAACTCGACCACATGATGGGCAACGAGCACCAGGGCGAGGTCGACCGGGCGTGACGCGCGGCCAGGTTCGGCGGCGGCTGGCCGTCAGTTGGTGGCAGTACCTGGCGCTGGCCTTGCTGCCATTATTTGTGATCAACACGGTATTTGGTCAGGGCGAGGCGATCCTGCCGGTGCTGGCGATGCCGCTGTTCATCGCGGGCGTGGCGTCGATGTTTGTCAGCCTGCGGTTTTTCGGCGGCTATAAAAACGCATTGATCGCCACGCAAAAATCCCTCGATACGCCTGAAGAACCCGAGGCCTGGATCACCCTGGCAGCCCGGCGTCGCGCAGCTTTCCTGGTGGCAGGCCTGCCGGCCTGGATTGGCGCGTTGGCGGTATTCGTCGGCCTCGAAGCGGTGCCGCTGATGCTGTTGGCGTTATCCACCGCCGTGCTGTTCTACCTGTATCGCATCCCGCGTCAGCTCGGTTGATGCGTCTCTGGCTGGCGGTCCTCCTGCTGGCCGCCAGCGCCTCGACGATGGCGGCTTCGCGCGTTGTCAGCCTGGCGCCCTCGCTTTCTGAAATAGTCGTTGAGTTGGACTCCGCTGACCTGCTGGTGGGTGTGTTGGACGGTGGTGAACGTCCGCCGGCCCTCAAAGAGCTGCCTTCCGTTGGGCGTTACGGCCAACTGGATATGGAGCGGCTGCTCAGCCTCAAGCCTGATCTGCTCCTGCTTTGGCCAGGCAGCGTGGGCCCGGCCCAGCGCCAGCAGCTCAAGGCGTTGGGCATCCCGATCTACGTCGCCGAGCCCCACGATCTCGATCAACTCATTACGCAAATTCAAGATATAGCCACCCAACTCGGCCGCCCGGAGCGGGGCGTGCAGCGAGCGGCGCAACTGCGCCAGCGCCTGGAGGCGCTACGCCAACGCTACCGACGGGAGAGGCCTGTGCCGGTGTTCTATCAGGTCTGGGACCGGCCGCTGTATACCGTCGGCGGTGGGCAGATCATCAGTGACGCCTTGGCGATATGCGGCGCGCGCAATGTGTTCGCCGACCTGAGCGTACCGGCGCCGCAAGTGAGTGTGGAATCGGTACTCCAGCGCCAGCCGCAGATGATCCTCGCCACGGATCAGGCACAGCTCGATGCCTGGAAAGCCTGGCCGGTGGCGCAGGGGCGACTTTTGCTGGTGGATGACAAAGGGCTGGAGCGGCCCAGCGGGCAGATGATCGAGGCGACAGCGCGGCTGTGCGGGTTGATTGCGCCCGACCGGTAGACCGCGGTGCCTTCAATAGCGAGCAAGCTCGCTCCCACAAGGATTCGTAGCGCCGCTGATTTTGGATTCACATCGAATCAATTTGTGGGGAGCGAGCCTGCTCGCGATGGGGGCGGACCAGGCACAACAGATTCTGGATCAAAATTCCGGGGTCCAGGTCACCCCAAACAACCACGCCCGACCCTCCTCCCGATACCCGTGCTGCAACCCCTCATGGCTATACAGCGCCCGGCTGTAACCTTTGTCCAACAGGTTATCCACCTTCATCTCCAACTTCACTTCCCGGCTCAGCGCCCAACTGCCGCGCAACCCGAGCAGGGCATAGCCGCTCAGGGCATTGCGGTTGTTTTCGTCGTCATAGCTGCTGCTCACCGCTTGCCAGGTGGCGCCGAAACCCAGGCGATCGAATTGTCGGTCCAGGTCCAGGCTCAACGTGCGACGAGCGCGGCGGGCCAGGGTGTGGCCGCTGTCACGGTCCCGTGGGTCGATGAAGGCCAGGCCCAGGTTGCCCTGCCAACCGAACAATTCCTGCCGCAAGGCCGCTTCGAAACCATTGATCCGCGCCGACGCAACGTTCTGCGGGCGTGAGCCGCTGCCGAAGATGATCGCGTCCTCCAGGTCCGTGCGGTACAGCGAAGCCTCCAGGCGGGCGCTGTCGCTCAGTTGGCTGCGCCATTGCGCTTCGTAGCTCTTGGCCGTTTCGGGTTTCAGGTCTGGGTTGCTGAAGTCCGGGTAATACAAGTCGTTGAATGTGGGGGCGCGAAAGCTTTCGCTGTAGGTCAGCAATACGTCGTTGTCTGAGTTCACTGGCAAGGTGAAGGTGCCGCTCCAACTGTTCTGGCCACCAAATTGCTGGTTCTGGTCGCGGCGCAGGCCCAACTCTGTCGAGAAGGTTTCGGCCTGGTAGCGATGCTGGATAAACGCCGCGCGGTTCCAGCGGCTGTCTTCCTCGAACGGCGTGCTGCTGTTGACCCGGTCCTGATACCAGTCGCCGCCCACGATCAGGCTGTTGCGCTCGTCCAGTGTCACGTCGTTCTGCCAATTCACCGAATCGCGGTAGGTGTTGAAGACTTCGCGAACATCACTGAGCTTGTCGAACGTTTTCTCACGGTTCTCGCTGTGGCTCAGTTCGAGGCGGGACGTCCAGGCGTCGTTGATCCGAGCGTCCGCGTAACTGCTGAAACTGCTTACCGCAAACTCGCTGTACGGCTGCTGGGGCAAGGACTCGAAGGTGCTGGGGTCGAGGCGGCCGAACGGGTTGTCGTATTCACTTTTTCCACGGTTATCCAGCAGGTTCAGGCCGAGCTCCAGATCGTCGCTGGCGGCATGGCTCAAGCTCAGGCTGAAGGACCGGTTGCGGTTGGCGTCGGCGTCTCGGTCGCTGGCGTAGGACTCGTGGGTCCGATTGCTTCCTGCGGTTTCGTCCAGGCTGGCGCCGAGGTTGAAACGCGTCTGCTCGTCGCCTCCGGACATGCCCACGCTGCGCTCCCAGGTCTGGTGGCTGCCAATACCCAGGTGCAGGCGTGGTCGCAGCCCTTGATCGTTGCCGCGCCGTGTGAAGATCTGGATCACCCCGCCCACCGCATCGGCGCCGTAGATCACCGAGCGCGAGCCACGCAACACTTCTACCCGCTCGATCTGGTTGATATTCAGGCGTTGCAGGTTGCTGTCGCCAGAGGTGGCGTTGCCGATGCGCTGGCCGTCCACCAACACCAGGCTCTGGGCCGACTTGGTGCCGCGGATGTAAATCCCCGGCAGGCTGCCGCGCCCGCCCAATGGCGCCACTTGCACGCCCGGCACGCGGCTGAGCAAGTCGGTGACACTGGCCGGTTGAAGGCGGTCGATGTCGTCACGGGTGAATACCGTGTTGGCGGCGCTGCTGTCGTTGCGGGCCTCTACCTGGCGGTTGGCGCTGATGAGGATGTCGGGCAGCTTGAGGGCTTGGTCGCGTTCGAAGGTATTGGCCAGCAGGTCGGGGGTGGGGAGCAGGGCGAGGGCGAGGGCGAGGCGGCGTTTCATCGGTGTTCCATGATTTCGTGGTCCACACAGAAACCAATGTGGGAGCGAGCCTGCTCGCGATAGCGGTAGGTCAGTCAGCACGGCATCGACTGGTCTACCGCTATCGCGAGCAGGCTCGCTCCCACAGGGGGGCCGTGTGGTCTGAAGAGTTACAGGCCCAACAGCTGCAACCGCAGTCGCACCGCCGCTTCGATCCCCGCCTCGTCCAGCCCGCATTCGGCCAGCATTTGCGCAGGCTTGGCGTGTTCGACGTAGAGATCCGGCAGCCCAAGGTGCAGTACCGACTTGAGGATGTTTTCCCGCGCCAGGAATTCGCTGACCGCCGCGCCGGCACCACCCATGATGGCGTTTTCCTCGATGGTCACGAGCAGTTCGTGGCTGTCGGCCATCTCGCGCACCAGGTCTCCGTCGAGGGGTTTGACAAAGCGCATGTCCACCAGGGTGGCATCAAGCTTTTCGGCGACTTTCAAAGCTTCGGCCAACTGCACGCCAAACACCAACAGGGCCGCTTGCTTGCCTCGACGGCGGATCACGCCCTTGCCGATCTCGATGGGCTCAAGGTCAGCCTCGATCGTCGCGTTCGGGCCGGTGCCGCGAGGGTAGCGCACTGCCGCCGGGCCATTGAACAAGTGGCCGGTGGTGAGCATCTTGCGCAGTTCGTTTTCATCGCTCGGCGTCATCACCAACATGCCGGGGATGCAGCGCAGGTAGGACAAGTCGAAGCTGCCGGCGTGGGTCGGGCCGTCTTCGCCCACCAGCCCGGCGCGGTCGATGGCGAACAGCACATCGAGGTTCTGCACAGCCACGTCGTGGACGAGTTGGTCATAGCCGCGCTGAAGGAAAGTCGAATAGATTGCCACCACCGGCTTGGCGCCTTCGCAGGCCATGCCGGCCGCAAGGGTCACGGCATGTTGTTCGGCAATCGCTACGTCGAAATAACGCTGCGGGTAGCGTTCGCTGAACGCTACCAGGTCGGAGCCTTCCTTCATCGCCGGGGTAATGCCCACCAGCCGCGGGTCGGCGGCGGCCATGTCGCACAGCCATTGGCCGAACACGCCGGAATACTTCGGCCCACCGGTCTTTTTCGGCGCGGCGGCCGGGGCATCCAGGGGTTCAAGCTTGGTGATGGCGTGGTAACCGATCGGGTCGACTTCCGCCGGGGCGAAGCCTTTGCCTTTCTTGGTGACCACGTGCAGGAACTGCGGGCCCTTGAGATCGCGCATGTTGCGCAGGGTGGCGATCAGCGTGGGCAGGTCATGGCCGTCGATGGGGCCGATGTAGTTCCAGCCCAGCTCCTCGAACAGCGTGCCGGGCACCAGCATGCCCTTGGCATATTCTTCGGTGCGCCGGGCGATTTCCCAGGCGCCCGGCAGGCGCGACAGGACCTTCTTGCTGCCTTCGCGCATGCTGGCGTAGGTGCGGCTCGAGAGGATCTTCGCCAGGTAATTGGACAATCCGCCAACGTTGCGCGAGATCGACATGTCATTGTCGTTCAGTATCACCAGCATGTTGGCGTTGACCTCCGGCGCATGGTTCAGCGCCTCGAAGGCCATGCCTGCGGTCAGTGCACCGTCGCCGATCACGGCAATCGCCTTGCGCTCGCTGTTTTGCAGGCGGGCGGCAATCGCCATGCCCAGGGCGGCGCTGATGGAGGTGCTGGAGTGACCGACGCCAAAGGTGTCGTATTCGCTCTCGGAGCGGCGCGGAAAGGCGGCGACACCGTCCTTCTGGCGCAACGTGCCCATGCGGTCGCGACGACCGGTGAGGATCTTGTGCGGATACGCCTGGTGCCCGACGTCCCACACCAACCGGTCGTCCGGGGTGTCGAAGACGTAGTGCAACGCGATGGTCAGCTCGATGACGCCCAGGCCCGCGCCGAAGTGCCCACCGGTCTGGCCGACCGTGTAGAGCAGTTCCAGGCGCAACTCATCGGCCAGGGTCTCCAGCTCGGCTTCACCCAGTCGACGCAGGCCGTCCGGCGTGTTGGCGCGGTCCAGCAGGGGCGTGGTCGGGCGTGTGCGGGGGATCTCTTGAAACGTCGTGGGCATCAGGCGAATCGTTATAGGTATAGAAAGAGGCGGCAGTTTACCTTATGCATCGCAAGCTGCCCACGCGTCGGCCGGAACTTGGCCGATACGCACTTAAATGGGTTGACCGTGGATCAGCTGCGTCGTTCGACGATATAACGCGCCAGATCGCGCAACGGTTCGGCCGCCGCGTCAAAGGGTCGCAGCGCGGCCAGGGCCTGGTCGCGCAGTTCCAGGGCGTAGGCCTTGGCTGCATCCAGGCCGAGCAAAGCCGGATAGGTCGGCTTGTCGCGCGCAATGTCGGCACCCTGGCGCTTGCCCAGGGTCTGGGTATCGCTTTCGACGTCGAGGATATCGTCCTGAACCTGGAACGCCAGGCCGATGGCCCGGGCGTAGGTCTGCAAGGCTTGCAGTTGTTCCGGCGTGGCCCGGCCGCTGGCCAGGGCGCCGAGCCGGACGCTGGCCTCGATCAGAGCGCCGGTCTTGTGCCGGTGCATGTATTCCAGCGCGCTCTGATCCAGCTTCAGGCCCACCGAACCCAAGTCGATGGCCTGGCCGCCCACCATGCCGGCCGGGCCCGCCGCCAACGCCAGGGCGCTGACCATGTCCAGGCGAACCTGCGCCGGGCATTCGCTCAGGGTCGGGTCCAGCAGGGCGCTGAAAGCGAGGCTCTGCAAACCGTCGCCCGCAAGAATTGCGCAGGCTTCGTCGAATTTCTTGTGGGTTGTCGGCTGGCCGCGACGCAGGTCGTCGTCGTCCATGGCGGGCAGGTCGTCATGCACCAGGGAATAGGCATGGATCAGCTCGACCGCGCAGGCCGCGCCGTTGGCCTGCTCGGCCACGCCGCCAAGGGCTTCGCACGCGGCATAGGCCAGCAGCGGGCGCACGCGCTTGCCGCCGTTCATCACGCTGTAGCGCATGGCTTCGTACAGGCGCGCCAGTTCCGGGCTCGGGGCGCTGAACAGGGTCTCCAGTGCAGCATTGACCCGGGCCTGACTGCTGGCCTGATAAGCGCCGATCATTCAGGCTGTTCCGCGTCGAAAGGTTCTTCGGTCAGCTCGCCGTCGCGTTCGAGCAGCAATTGTACCTTCTGTTCGGCCTGGGCCAGCGCTGCCTGGCAGTCGCGAGTCAAGCCGATACCTTGCTCGAAAGCAGTCAGCGAGTCTTCCAGCGACAGTTCGCCGTTCTCCAGGCGTTCGACCAGCGTCTGCAGGTCGGCCAGAGATTGTTCGAAATCCAATGCAGCTTTTTTGCGGGCCATGGCGGCTATTCCGGTTGACTGTTAAACCGGCGCGACACTAGCAGACATGGGGTGCTCGGGCAAATCAGGGCGGGGTAATGCGGGCTATGATCCAGTGCTTTTGTGGCGAGGGAGCTTGCTCCCGCTCGAGCGCGCAGCGGTCGCAAACTGGATCAACCCGGCGGGTTTGGGGCTGCTGCGCAGCCCAGCGGGAGCAAGCTCCCTCGCCACGGGATTTCGTCAGAAGTGACGTCGGGTTTCGTATTCGGCTCATTTCGTGAGCCGAATAAATTCCCTATTCGGCTCACATCAGCTTCGATACGTGATTTCCCACACAGAATCGCGCGTCCCCCGATTGTGAAAAATCCGTCAAATGGCTACTCTTCGCGCCATCTACGGCCCTCTTGCGACGGGGCCTTCAGACGAAACCCGAACAATGACAAGCAGCGCCGAGGAAGGGCGCCGGGTTGCGTCGTGCATGGCAGGAGGCATAGTGCGTTTTCTTTCATTGTTGATCGTGCTGCTCGGCGCGCCGCTGGCGTGGGCCGGGCCTTCGGCAGAAATGTCGGAGCCGGTCGGCGGCTGGCGTTACCACGGCTTGCTCGATCGCACGCAAAACCCGCAAGTCGCCTACCCCACGCCACCGATCGATCGGGGCGTGCAGCGCAACCGCACGATGATCGAAGGCCGGATCAAGGACATGGGCACGGCGCGCCAGCCCCATAGCCTGTCGGTCAACGGCAACCCGCTGAATCTCTACACCGATGACGAGGGGCGTTTCGCCCGGCCGTACGCGTTTGGCGCCGGCTCCAACAGCGTCGAGGTGCGCAGCTCCGAAGGCCAGTCCCTCAAGCGCGTGCAATTCTATGAAGCCAACAACTTGCGCACTCCGGCGCAAATCCGCGTGGTGCTGGGCTGGGACGATCCGAAAGCCGAACTCGACCTGCATATCGTCACACCCGACGGCCAACATGCTTTTTTCGGCCGGCCGGCCCTGACCAACGGCGGCGGCCTCGACCCGGACGGCGTCGACGGCCCCGGCCCCGAGATGTTCACCATGACCGCACCCATGCACGGCACTTACCTGGTGTACGTGAACTATTGGGGCAACTACGGCAGCGGCGGTTACAACTTCGACGAAGCCAGCAACCAGAACGAGGTAATCACCTCGCAGATCAACCTGGTGCTCAACGAAAACACCGTCGATGAAAAACGCGAAACCTTTGTCGTGCCCCTGCGCGCCATTGGCGATCTGCTGCTGGTCAAGACGTTCAACTACTAAGTACTCCGCTCCACGGATGAATAGGCCCTTGTGAATATGAGCGACAACACTGCTTCCCCGACCACGCCGACACCTGTCGCCAAACCTGGGCGCCGTTGGCCGGCGATTCTGATCGGGCTGTGCCTGGTGGCCGGCGCTGCCGCCGGGTTGGGCTGGTTCATGACCAAGCCCAAGGCCCCGCCCATGGCGCTGGCGTTGGAAAAACTCGGCGTGAGTCGTCCCGACGGCTTGATCGAGGCGCATTCCCTGAGCCAGTTGCCCAAGGACCTGTTAACGGTGCCGTTTCTCAAGGCCACGCTCACCGAGGATTTTGTCTTCTATTACGAAGCCCACGCTGACCGTCTCGGCCTGATCGGCAGCCTGCGCCGGATCATCTACGAGCATGACCTCAAGCTGCAGGACAGCCTGATCGAGCAGCTTTTCGACCAGCCGGCGGACGTGGCCTTGTGGCGCGGGGCGGACGGTCGTCTCAAGGATTTCCTGCTGGTGATGGATCGCGGCGGGTTGGCCAAGGTCCTGGAACCGCTGGCGAAAGTCGCCCTGGATGACACCCAGTTGAGCAAGCTCGGCGACCTGAAGGTGAGCGGCGATGAGGTCGCGCTCTATGAACTGAGCTATAACGCCAGCAAATCCCTGGTTTTCGCCTCCCACGGCGACAAACTCGTCGTGCTCTCCAACCCGAGCAAGCTGTACGACCAAGGCCATGGCCCTACCGATGAAGCCGGCATGGTTTCGACCCAGGCCTTAGAAGCCCTGCTGGCGGGGGAAAAACTCTTCCCCGAAGCATTCGGCCTGGCGGCCAAGGCACCCGAGGTCAAGCAGCGCATCTCGGTCAACGCCAGTGTGCTTGCCATGGGCTACCAGCGTTTCATCCCGAACTTCGCCGGCTTGCGCTTCGACATGGACGACAAGGGCTGGCACAGCTTTTTGGCCATGGACGAACTGGAAAACCAGCCGGACTTCGATTTCAAGCCGATCTGGCAAGCCATGCCCATGGGCGCCAGCGCCTGCGTAGCGTTGCCCCTGGCCGCCGAGCAGCAGAAACCGTTGCTGGTGAAACTGGGCGCCGAGGAAAAAGCCGCCCAGGCCATGGTTGATCATGTGGCGGGCGCGGCGGGCCTGTGCTGGTACGCCGATTCTCGCCTGTACACGCCATTGCTGGTAGCGAGCCTGAACGAAGACGATGGCAAGCTCGACGCCGATTTGGGCAACCTGTTTGGTTCGATGGTGGGGGCGTATGAAAACAACGTCGCTGAACACGCGTTCCCGGTGGTGGAGAAACAACAAGGTTCGACGCACCAATGGCAACGCCAGGTCAGCACCAACTTCGGCCCTTACGCGGCCAAGGAGGCGGAGCAGCCTGAAGCGATCACCGGCAAGGCGTTCATGCGCGTGAGCCTGGCGCGCCACGGTTCGACGTTGCTGTTCTCCCTTGATGACAAGCTGGTCGACAAAGCCCTCGGTACCCTCGACAAGCGCTTCCCGCCCATGGCCGACGTGGTGCCCAAGGACTTGCTTATGCCGGTCTACTTCGGCCCGGATTCCATGGCGCAACTGATGCAACGCGAAACCCTCGACAGCCTGCCTCAAGACATGGAGCCGGTGTTCTACAACGCCGCGCAAACCTATCTGATCCCTAAACTGCGCACCCTCGGCGGCTACGGCAAATACGCTCTGACATTGCCTGAAGGCAGCGAGCCGGACGGTCGCTGGCAGTGGTTGCCGCTGGAATGGAAAGCGCTGTGACGGGATTGATCCGCAACCGCGCATGGGCGTTGCTGCTGGCTTTGCTGCTCGGCGGGCCGGCGCTTGCCGTCGAGGCGCCGGCGCTGGATGCACAGCAATCCCAGGTCTTTCGCGCCTGGTTCGTGCGCATCGCCCAGGAACAGCTGACCAAAGGCCCGAGCCCGCGCTGGTACCAGCAGGACTGCGCCGGACTGGTGCGTTTCGCGGCCAACGAAGCGCTCAAGGTCCACGATGAAAAATGGCTGCGCAGCAATGGCTTGTCCAATCGCTACCTGCCGCCGGAACTGCCCCTCAGCGATGCGCAACGGCGTCTCGCCCAGCAATGGCAACAGGGCGGCGGCAAGATCGGGCCCTACGTCAATGCGATCAAGCTGATCCAGTTCAACAGCCGCCTGGTGGGCCGGGATGTCACCCAGGCCCGCCCCGGCGACCTGATGTTCTTCGATCAGGGCGACGATCAACACTTGATGATCTGGATGGGCCGCTACATCGCCTATCACACCGGCACCACCACCCCAACCGACAACGGCATGCGCTCCGCAAGCCTGCAACAACTCATGAACTGGAAGGACACCCGATGGATACCCGACGCAGCCAACCCCAACTTCATCGGCGTCTATCGACTCAACTTTCTCACCCAATGACCGGTGCCCGCATGCTGCGCTTGTGTTCGAAACTGCCCCTGCTGTTTGCTCTGTTGTTGGCGCCCCTCGTGAATGCCGAAGACACCGTGGAGCCCAGTGGCTATACGCCGGTGTCCGGTGAAAGCTTTTTCCTGCTGGCCGACAGCAGCTTCGCCAGCGACGAGCAGGCGATGGTCCGCCTCGAAGCCCCGGGGCGTGATTACCGACGGTTTCGCATGGAGCCCTACGGCGGTGCTGATATCCGGGTCTATCGGATCGAAAAGCCGTTGGAGTTCCTCAAGCGCCAAAAGAACCTGCACCGGGTGGTCAGCGACGGCCAGTTCAAGGGTGAAGGCCTGTCCAACACCCTCGCGTACCTGTGGGACAACTGGTACCGAAAATCCCGTCGCGTGATGCAGCGGGCGTTCTCCTACGAATCCCGCCAGCAGGTTACCGAAGAGGTGCCGGAGCTGAAGATCGGCAACGCCCTGATCGCGCCGACGCCATACGATGCGCCGGCACAATTCGCCTTGATCCCCGGTTTGCCGGTGGTCAGCCAGTTCCGCTATCCGCTGTGGCAGGCCAAGCCGATCCAGCCGCCAGCCGGCGTCAACCTGGCCGGTTCGTCCAGCGAGTTCGTCAGCGTCGCGCCGGGTAACGTCTACGTGCCGTTGGGGCAGTTGAAACCGGGCCTGTACCTGGTGGAAGCGCTGATTGGCAAATACCGCGCGACCACCATGGTTTTCGTGTCCAACACCGTGGCCGTAAGCAAGATCGCCGGTGACGAATTGCTGGTCTGGGCCGCGCGCAAGCATGAAGGGCGCTCGGTACCCAAGGTCAATGTGCTGTGGACCGACGGCCTGGGCGTGATGAGCAGCGGTGCCACTGATGAAGACGGCCTGGTGCGTCTCAAGCACGTCAGCCCGGAGCGTTCGTTTGTCATCGGTGAAGACGAAGAGGGCGGAGTATTCGTCTCGGAAAACTTTTACTACGACAGCGAAATCTACGACACCAAGCTCTACGCTTTCACCGACCGGCCGCTGTACCGGCCAGGAGATTGGGTGTCGCTGAAAATCGTCGGTCGCGAGTTCAAGAACGCCCGCGACTCGGTGCAACCAGCGGCCGCCGACGTCAACGTCAGCGTGCTCGATGCCACCGGCACGGCGTTGCAAACCCTGGCCCTGAAGCTCGATTCCAAGGCCGGTACACAAGGTCGTTTCCAACTGCCGGAAAATGCCGTGGCCGGTGGTTATGAATTGCGCTTTAGCTACAAGGACCAGCTCTACAGCAGCGCCTTCCGCGTGGCCGAATACATCAAGCCGCATTTCGAGATCGCGCTGAACCTGGCCAAGCAGGATTACCGCACCGGTGAGCCGGTCAAGGGCAATCTGGTGCTGCTGTACCCGGACGGCAAGCCAGTGGCGAACGCCAAGGTCAGCCTGAGCCTGCGGGCCCAGCAGTTGTCGATGGTGGATAACGAGCTGCAATACCTTGGGCAATTCCCGGTCGAGCTGACCAGCAGCGAAGTGACCACCGATGACAAGGGCAACGCCACGCTCGATTTGCCGGCCGCCGACAAACCGAGCCGCTACACGCTCACGGTGTTCGCCAGTGATGGCGCGGCGTATCGGGTCAAGACCACCAAGGAAATCCTCATCGACCGTGGCGCGGCGAATTTCCGCCTGGGCGCGCCTCGACGTTTCAGCGCAGCCGGCGAGAAAGTCGCGTTCAGCTACGCCAACGAAGGGGGCAGCGAACAAAGCAAGGCCGTGACACCGGGCAGCTACGCCTGGGTGCGTCTGGAAGACCAGACCACCGGCGAAGGCAAGCTCGCCGCCAACGACAAGGGCTTCAGCCTGACCTTCGACCGTCCCGGCACCTACAACCTCACGCTCAAGGACGACCATGGCCGGGCCATCGGCGCGACCAGCCATGCGGTGACGGGCGAAGGCATCAAGGCCGTGCCGGGCACGGTCGAAATCGTCCTCGATAAAGCCGAGTACAAGACGGGTGACGAAGCCCTGGCGCTGATCACCTTCCCGGAGCCGGTCAGCGACGCGCTATTGTCACTGGAGCGGGACAAGGTCGAGGCCACCGCGATGCTCTCCAAGGGCGCCGACTGGCTGAAGATGGAAAAACTCAGCGATACCCAGTACCGCGCACGCATCGCCGTGAAGGATCATTTCGCGCCGAACCTGACCTTCTCCGTGCTGTACACCAAGGGCGGCCAGTACAGCTTCCAGAACGCAGGCATCAAGGTCGTTGCGCCGCAGATCGACGTAGCGATCACCACCGACAAAGCGACCTATCGCCCCGGCGACACGGTGACCGTCGACCTGGGCACCCAGTTCGCAGGCAAGGCGATCCCGGCGCACCTGACCGTCAGCGTTGTCGATGAGATGGTCTACGCGCTGCAACCGGAAGTCGCGCCAACCATCGACCAATTCTTCTATCACCCGCGCCGCAACAACGTGCGCACCAGCGCCAGCCTGTCGTTCATCAGCTACGACGTGGCACTGCCGGGCAGCCCCGGCGCGCCGGGCAAGGCCAACCGCAGCGAGCGCGGGGTCAAGGTGCTGGAGCGGCCGCGTCGCGAAGATGTCGACACCGCAGCCTGGCAACCGGAGCTGGTCACTGACGCCAGCGGCAAGGCGCGCTTCACCTTCAAGATGCCTGACTCCTTGACCCGCTGGCGCATCACCGCCAAGGCAATCGCGGACGACGGCCAGGTCGGTCAGAAGAAGCAATTCATCGCGTCGGAAAAACCGCTGTACCTGAAGTGGAGCGGCCCGACCCGCTTCCGCACGGGCGACAAGCCGCAATTGGGCCTGTTCGCTTTCAGCCAGTCCGAGAAACCTTTGAAAGCCGAGCTGCTGATCCGCTACGCCGGCGCCGAACAGCGCGTGGTGGCGGAACTGAAAAATGGCATCAACTACGTAGCGTTGCCGGCCCTGGAACTGAGCAGCGGCGACTTGAGCGTCCAGTTGCAGTTGAACGGTGAGACCCAGGACGCCCTGGCCATGCACCTCAATGCCATCGGCAACGGTTGGCAAGTCACCCAGAGCCAGCGCCTCGATGTGGCCGGCGGCGACACACCACTGAACCTGCCGGCCGACGCCAGCGATATCCGCCTGCGCCTGGACGATAGCCCGCAAGCGCTGTTCCGTTCGGCCCTGGACGAATTGCTGAGCTACCCGTACGGCGGCGTCGAGCAGACGGCCAGCCGTCTGTTGCCATTGAGCATCGCGTATCCAACCCTGGCGTCGAACCCGCAGATCCGCGACCGCTTGCGGTTGATCATGCAGAACAGCCGCTTGCGCCTGGTGCAGATGGCCGGGCCGTCGGCGAGCTTCACCTGGTGGGGCCAGGACGGCGAGCCGGATGCATTCCTCACCGCTTATGCCTATTACGCCGACTGGCACGCCAGCAAGGCTTTGGACCTGAACCTGCCGGCGGAACACTGGCAGCGGGTGCTGGAGGTCTATGCCAAGCAGGCCGCTGACACGCCGCTGTTGCAGCGGGCGTTGATCCTGTCGTTCGCCAAGCAGATGCAACTGCCGGTGAATACCTTGCTCAGCGGGCTGATGGACGACCTGGCGAAAGCCAGTGAAGACAGCACCGAGAGCGTGCTGGACAGCGGTGAAGACAGCCTGGTCATGTACGCGCCGGATTCGGCCCTCGGCCTGGCCAGCGCCCGGGTGCTGACCGCATCCCTCGCCAAGCAGGCGAAGGTGCCGTTGCCCGCAGCGTTCAGCCGTCAGGCCGAGGCCGCGCAACAGCAGTTGGAGCTGAGCTCGCAGCCGTTCGTGGAAGCACTGCTGCTGTCGTTGCAGGGCTTCGATCAGGCCCGCGCCAGTGCATTGCTGGAGCGCGTGCTGCCGCAGCAATCCACCTTGGAACGCGCGTTGGCCCTGACCTGGCTGCAACGCAGCATCGAACAGGCCGCGCCGGCCGTGGCATTGACGCCGGGCGAAGGTTGGAAAGCCCAGCAAGGCGCCACGGGTGAAACCTATTGGCAATGGCAGGGCGCGCAGTTGCCGACCTTGCTGACGCTCAGCGGCGCCCAGGAGCGTCCGTTGCAAGCGGCATTGAGCTTCCAGAGTCAGCAAGCGCCCGTCGCGCCGATGGCGGTGTCCATCACCCGTCGCCTGTCGCGCCTGGTGCCGGGCGACGAGGCTTTCACGTTCAAGCTTGAAGCCGTGGGCAACAAGCCGTTGTCCAGCGACGCCCTCTACCTGGATGAAGTGATCATCAACAGCAAGGCCGCGACACCGCTGCGCTACGGCATGCTCGAAGTGCCGTTGCCACCGGGCGCCGATGTGGAGCGCACCACGTGGGGCATCCAGTTGATGGGCAAGGCCGACAGCGAGCCAACTTCCCTGGAAAAGGCGCGCTTCGAGCCGGGCCAGATGGCCTACGCGGTACCGGTCGATGCCCTCAGTGGCGAGTTGCGCCTGCGACATTTGGTGCGCTTCTCCCAGAAGGGTCAGTTCACCTTGCCGCCGGTGCGTTTCACCCAGGTCTATGCGCCACAGAACCAGGCGCGGGAACAGAAACCGGCGCTGGGTCAGGTGACGGTCAACTGACATGCGCAGGGCTTGGGGCTGGTGGTGGTTGTGCCTGATTCCTGCGCTGACGACAGCGCAGGAGGAGCCGTTGCGCCTGGCCTTCGACGGTCAACTGTTGCGGGTGAGCCAGACCCAGGTGCTGGATCGCCAGCCGTTGACCAATTCGTTGCAGGCACCGTTGGGCAGTTTGTGGAAACTCTTCGTCTACGCCTGGCTGGTGGACACCGATGCTCGCGAGCCGGTTTACGAATGCCGCGGCGAATCGAAGGACGAGGTCTATTGCTGCAACGCTGGGCAGAGCATCGGCCGCGATCAGGCGCTGGTGAAGTCCTGTGGTTTGTATTTCGAACCCCAGCGACTCGGGATTTCCGCGCCGCGATGGCGTGATTACTGGCAGGCGCGCCAGGCGCCGAAATGGTTGTTGGACCTGCCGACCTTGCAGCCGCAAACCCAGGTGCCGGTGGCCGAACTGCTCAAGGCGCTGGCGATGCTACCGGCTCAGGAGCAGGCCCGTCGGGTATTGCTCGACGTGGTGCTCGGCGCGGCGGATGGTCGGTTGGTCGGCCAGTTGGGCGCTCGCCTGCGGGTCAAGACCTGGAGTTGGTTGGGCGACCAGGGGCCCTCGTCGCGCCAAGGCGGTTTCGCCGGTTGGCTGGCTGATGGCACCCCGGTGTGGGCCGGTGGCCGCGGCACCAGTCAGCAGGTCCTGAAGAAATACGGCGATGGCTTGGCCACGGCGCTGCCGTCCCGCTGGCCTGTGGACACCGGACGCTGCGTGGAAGTCGACCTGTTTGCCCGTTACCCGTTGCAACGGGTGATGGCTGGCGAGCGACCCGCCACGCCGGGCCAGTTGCGCGGCGACTACCGCGTCGAGTTCACCAACGGTAACCAGCTGGATATCCACAGCGACGGCGAACTGTTCCTGCTGCCGGGCAAACTGGTGGCGCGACTGGACCGGGAAGAGTACGTCGCCCGGGTCCTGCAACGCGAAGCCAAGGCCGAACCCGCCGAAGCGGCCAAAGCCCTGGCCGTGGCGATTCGCACCTACCTGCTGCAAAACGCCCAGCGCAACGGCGATTGCCTGAGCATCGACGACAGCAGCCATCGCCAGCGCGTCGCGCCACGTCCGGCGGCGCCTGAAACCCGGGCCATTGCCGCTTGGACCAGCGACCTGGTCCTGGCTGGCACCGACGTCACTTATCACTCCGATCAACCCGGCCCGGACAAACTATCCTGGGCCCAAGCCGTCGAACAAGCCCACGACGGCCAGCGATACGACGCGATCCTGCTGCATGCCTATCCGCGCGCGAGCCTCAGCCGTTGGGACAATCCGGTGGCATCCTGCCAAGCATTGCCCGCCGCTCAGGAATGGTTGCTGAAGCAGCGTCGGGGCTGGCGTCAACGCTTGGAAAGCGAAGTGGGCTACAACGAAATCAGTTCCTTCGCGGTGTGCCGCGTCGCCTTCGGCCGGCCGTATGTGGACCGCGAGCGCCAGCGCATCTACGTGCGCGGCGTGCTGTCGCTGCAAGACCGCCTCGACCTGACCCATGAATATCTGCACCTGGCCTTTGAAGCTCACCCCAACGGCCAGGACGAAACCTATATCGAAGGGCTCGCCCGTCACCTCTTGCTGGAATAGACCATGACACTCCGTTATCCACAGGTCTTGCTGTTGCTTTGCGGCCTCGCTGCGTTGCCATCGGCCATGGCCGCCGACCCGATAAAGCTAGAAACCCCAGTCGGCGGCTGGCGCAGCGGCGCGCCGGGCGGCGAGGGCGAAAGCTTCGGCCAGACCGTCAACTACCCGGCCTCGTCCGTCAACACGCCCCAGGGCCAGGCGAACACGGCGCGCATCAGCGGTCAGATCAAAGGCACGCCGAAGAGCAATGAGCCAGGCCAACTCATCGTCAACGGTGTGAGCCTGCCGTTGAAGGTTGATGAGGAAGGCCGCTTCGATCGGCCGTTCTCGTTCCCCAACGGCAGCAACAGCGTGGAAGTGCGCAGCGCCGATGGCCAGCAGCGCCACCGCACGCAATTCCTCAATACCAGCGGCGGCGCGACCCCGGCCAAGCTGCGGGTATTGCTGACCTGGGACAGCGATGGTACCGACCTGGACCTGCACCTGGTTACGCCCGACGGCGCCCACATCTGGTACGGCGACCGCGCCGTCGCCAACGGCGCCGCCCTCGACGTCGACGTCACCACCGGCTACGGCCCGGAAATCTTCGCCATGCCCGCGCCGATCAAAGGCCAATACCTGGTGTATGTGAACTACTACGGCGGCGGTTATCGCAGTGACGAGGATGAAGAAGGCGATGGCGAACAAGTCGAACAGGCGCAACAGGCCCTGACCACGGCGAAAGTCACCGTCATCACCGAAGAAGGCACGCCGAGCGAGAAGATGGAAACCTTCGTGGTGCCCATGCGGGCGGTGGGGGAGCTGACGTTGGTGAAGAGCTTCAGCTACCCATAAACCTGTGGGCTGTGATCCCTGTGGTGAGGGAGCGCTCAAACACCAAAATACCTGTGGGAGCGAGCCTGCTCGCGAAGACGAGGGCACATTCAACATCAATGCAAGCTGACCCAGCGCTTTCGCGAGCAGACTCGCTCCCACCCAATCTGTGGTTTGGCCAGGCATGGGCACCGCCTGTCGCCTTTGCGGAATTGAGCCTGTCGCCTTCCTGTCGATTTCTTAGAGTCCGGAAATAACCAGAAATCGACGCGCCATTCGTGCAGGAGGCCTCCATGCATATCCACCACCTCAACTGCGGTTGCATGTGCCCGGTGGGCGGAAAGCTGTTCGACGGTTACAGCCGGGGGCTGACGGCGTGCCTGGTGTGTCATTGCCTGTTGATTGAAACCGACACCAACGGTCTGATACTGGTGGACACCGGTTTCGGCCAGCGCGATGTGCAGACGCCCGAGCGTCTGAGTCGATTTTTCCGCGCGTTCAACAACATCAAGTTCGAGCATCGCCTCACTGCATTGGAGCAAGTGCGGCGCCTGGGCTTCGATGCCAACGACGTGCGGCACATTCTTGTTACCCATCTGGATTTCGACCACGCCGGCGGGCTGCAGGATTTTCCCCAGGCCCGGGTTCACGTCATGCGCGACGAAATGGCGGCGGCCCGCACCGCCGACACTTGGATCAGTCGACGCCGGTTCCAGGCGCGTCAGTGGCAGGGCGTCGATAACTGGGAGTTTTATGCTCCGGATGGCGACACCTGGTTCGGATTCGACTCGGTGCGCGCATTAATCGGCGCGGAAGAAGAGGACATTTTCCTGGTGCCGCTCCAAGGCCACACGGCCGGGCACGCGGGCATTGCCGTGCGCACGTCCGACGGCTGGTTGCTGCACGCCGGCGATGCCTATTTTTTTCACGATGAAGTCCATCAAGCCGAGCGTCGCTGTCCGCCGGGGCTGAAGTTTTATCAATACATGATGGACACCTATCGTTCGGCGCGGATGCGCAATCAGCAACGGCTGCGGGAGCTGGCACGGGTCCAGGATGGGCACGTGGAAATTTTCTGCAGTCACGATGCCAAGGAATGGGAGCGGGCCGTCCAGCAGCACCCAGTCCGTGTCGATTCCAATGCAATGCCGTCGGCCACCGGCAAACAATCTTCCTGACCCGATCCAAGTCAAAACGACTCTTCCCTTTGCCCACGTCTCGTGGGCTTTTTTTTGTTCACGATGCCGTTCGTCACCGTTTCCAGATGTTTCTTTCAACTTAGCCGAAGGGGCCAATTCTAAAAATCGTGTACCCCAACAACACCGTTAAAAGGAGAAGGCCATGCCTGCTTCTCATGATCTTTATCAGGATTTGAATTGCAGCAAAGAGGCGGTTCAACAACGTCGTCAGCAGGATCCGGAACTTGATCGCCTGCTCGATGAATACACGGATTTGGATAACCAAGTGCTAGCGGCCGAATCGATTTCGGCGGGCAATGTCGAGGGTGACGATATCCGTAAGCTCAAGGAACAGCGCCTGTCGATCAAAGACAAGATCGCGCAGCAACTGGCAAACACTCAATAAGCGAAGCGTAAGACATGCGAACTCGACTGCCTTGTTACTTATCAAGGTTGTTGCTGGTCGGCGGGATGCTGTTGCTCGGCGGTTGCGACATGGTGTTGTTCAATCCCAAGGGACAGGTCGGCGTTGATCAACGCAACTTGATCATTCTCTCGACGCTGTTGATGTTGCTGGTGGTGGTGCCGGTCATCGTCATGGCGTTCGTCTTTTCGGTGAAGTACCGCGCTTCCAACACAAAGGCGAAATACACGCCGGAGTGGGCGCATTCGCGAAAGATCGAAACGGTGGTCTGGGGTGTCCCGCTGGTGATCATCATCATTCTGGGCGTGGTCACCTGGAAGTCCACCCATGCGCTGGACCCTTACCGGCCGCTGGATTCGGACGTGAAGCCGCTGGTGGTGCAGGTCATCGCGGCGGATTGGAAGTGGGTCTTCATCTATCCGGAACTGGGGATCGCTACGGTCAACGAGTTGGCGATGCCGCTGGACACACCGGTGAACTTTCGCGTGACGTCCGACGGTGCCATGACCTCGTTTTTCATACCGGCACTGGGCGGGCAGATCTACGCCATGGCCGGCATGCAGACCCAACTGCACCTGATTGCCAACGAGGCCGGGGAATACCGGGGCATCGCCGCCAACTACAACGGCCCGGGTTTTTCCGACATGCACTTCCGAACCCTGGCCACCGATGCGGCGGGCTTCGACAAGTGGGTCGCCGACGTCCGCGCAGGGCAAGGGCGGTTGGACAAGGACAGTTACGCCCGACTCGCCCGACCCACGGTCAAGCACCCGGTGGAGCACTACGCCTCGGTCCAGCCGGACTTGTTCCAGAGCATCATCGATAAGTACGAAGGCATGAACCGATCCCGTGAGGTCGAGCATCGCATGGAGCACATGCAAGGCAGCATCGAATCACCCGTCGGGGCCCCGCAAGGGCAGTAACAAGATCCTGGAGTAGAACAGCATGTTTGGAAAACTCAACCTTGAGGCGATCCCGACGGATGAGCCCATCATCATGTGGACCCTCGCGGTGGTGGGGCTGGTCGCCTTGGCGGGCATCGGCGCCATCACCTACCGCCGCAAATGGACGTACCTGTGGAAAGAGTGGTTCACCTCGGTCGATCACAAGCGCATCGGCGTGATGTACATCGTCGTCGGCCTGGTGATGCTGCTGCGCGGGTTTTCCGACGCGATCATGATGCGCACGCAGCAGGCGATGGCGTCCGACGGTTCGCCCGGTTATCTGCCACCGGAACACTACGACCAGATCTTCACCGCCCATGGCGTGATCATGATTTTCTTCATGGCGATGCCGTTGGTGGTGGGGTTGATGAACATCGTCGTGCCCTTGCAGATCGGAGCCCGGGACGTGGCGTTCCCGTTCCTCAACGCGTTGAGCTTCTGGCTATTCGTGGCCGGCGCGATGCTGGTGAACATTTCCCTGGCGGTCGGTGAGTTCGCCCGCACCGGTTGGGTCGCTTATCCGCCGTTGTCGGGGCTTTCCTACAGCCCCGGGGTCGGGGTGGACTATTACATCTGGTCATTACAGATATCCGGGGTCGGAACGTTGCTCACCGGGGTGAATTTCTTCGTCACGATCCTGAAAATGCGTACACCGGGTATGACGCTTTTCCGCATGCCGGTGTTCACCTGGACGGTGCTCTGCACAGCGGTGTTGATTCTTGCATCGTTCCCGATTCTTACCGCGACGCTGTTCATGCTCAGCCTCGACCGCTACCTGGACATGCACTTTTTCACCAACGAGCTGGGCGGCAACCCGATGATGTACGTCAACCTCATCTGGGCCTGGGGCCACCCGGAGGTGTACATCCTGATCCTGCCGGCGTTCGGCATCTTTTCCGAGGTGGCGTCCACCTTCAGCCGCAAGCGCCTGTTCGGCTATCACTCGCTGGTGTGGGCGACAATCGTTATCACCATCCTGTCGTTCATCGTCTGGGTGCACCACTTCTTCACGATGGGCTCGGGGGCGAACGTCAACGCCTTCTTCGGCATCATGACCATGATCATCGCCGTGCCTACGGGAGTGAAGATTTTCACCTGGCTGTTCACCATGTACCGCGGGCGAGTTCGCTTTGAAACGCCGATGCTGTGGACGGTGGGCTTCATCGTCACGTTCAGCATCGGTGGCATGACCGGCGTGCTGCTGGCGGTGCCCGGGGCTGATTTCCTGCTGCACAACAGCCTGTTCCTGATCGCCCACTTCCATAACGTGATCATCGGTGGCGCCGTGTTTGGCTACCTGTGCGGCCTGACCTATTGGTTTCCCAAGGCATTCGGCTTCAAGCTCCATGACGGCCTTGGACGGGCGGCGTTCTGGTGCTGGATTGTCGGCTTCTACTTCGCCTTCATGCCGTCCTACTTCCTGGGCTTCATGGGCATGACGCGGCGTTTGAACCACTTTGATGTTCCGCAGTGGCGGCCCTGGCTGGAGCTGGAGTTGATCGGTGTCGGCATCATCCTGTGCGGCGTGGTCTGCCAGATCTTGCAGTTCTACTTCAGCATCCGCCACCGCCACCAGAACCGCGACCTGACGGGCGACCCATGGGACGGTCGCACGCTGGAGTGGTCCACGGCGTCACCGCCGCCGTTCTATAACTTCGCCCAGCAACCGGTGGTGGAGGGCATCGACGCCTATTGGGGCATTAAGGAGCGTGGGCAGAAAACTGCCATCGAAGCCGACTTCCAAGCCATCCACATGCCGCGAAACACCGCCATGGGGCTGGTCATCAGCCTGTTCAGCCTGATCATGTGCTTTGCCCTGGTGTGGCATATCTGGTGGCTGGCCATTGTCGGGTTGGTCGCGACCATCGGCGGCGTGATCTGGCGCAGCGCCGATGACGACATCGATTACTACGTGCCCGCCGAGGAGGTGGCGCGCATCGAAAATCAACGCATCAAGATGTTGGCGGAGGCTTGATCATGTCCAATCTCGTTCAACCCAACGCCACCGCGCCGGAATCCGAACACGGGCACTCGGACGCCAGCTCCATGACCCTGTTCGGGTTCTGGATCTACCTGATGACCGACTGCATCTTGTTCGCAACGCTGTTTGCGACCTATGCGGTACTGGGGCAAAGCGTCGCCGGTGGCCCTGGCGCCGCCGACATTTTCGAACTGCCCTACGTCCTTACGGAAACTTTCATCCTGCTGTTCAGCAGCATCACCTACGGTTTCGCCATGCTCGCGCTGAGCGCTGGCCAGAAGCAAAAGGTGCTGGCCTGGCTCGGCGTGACGTTCCTCCTCGGCCTTGCGTTTATCGGCATGGAAATCCATGAGTTCCAGAAACTCATCGCCGAAGGCTATGGCCCGAACCGCAGCGCCTTTCTCACGGGCTTCTTCACCCTGGTGGGCACTCACGGCCTGCACGTCGCCACCGGCCTGTTGTGGATGGCTGTCGTTATGTTCCAGGTTCAACGCAAAGGCCTGACCACCGTCAACGCGACCCGCATGGGCTGCCTGAGCCTGTTCTGGCACTTCCTCGACGTTGTGTGGATTTGTGTGTTTACCGTGGTCTATCTGTTTGGAGTGATGTAATGAGCAGTCATCAGAGCAGCGTCGATGCCAGCCATGGCAGCGCAAAATCCTACCTCACCGGGTTCGTGCTGTCGGTCATCCTCACCGTCATCCCCTTCGCCCTGGTGATGTATCCCACATTGCCCAAGCCCGTGACGGCCGGGATCGTGGCGATATTCGCGGTGATCCAGATCGTCGTCCACCTGGTGTATTTCCTGCACCTGAACTTCTCACCGCAGCAACGCTGGAACCTGACGGCGCTGGCGTTCTCAGCGGTGGTGATTGCGCTGCTGGTGGGGCTGTCGCTGTGGATCATGTACAGCGTGCATCACAATATGTTGGCGCATTGAATGTGCACCACTGACCGCTTTTGTGGCGAGGGAGCTTGCTCCCGCTGGGGCGCGGAGCGGCCCTAAGATCTGGGGGCTGCTGCGCAGCCCAGCGGGGGCCACCGCCCCACCCCCACGGAACCGGGGCCCCACGGCAGGGGTATCTCAAGTCCACCAATACCGAACCAGATGAAAGAAGATCGGCGCGGCGAAGCACACCGAGTCCAAGCGGTCGAGCATGCCGCCGTGGCCTTCGATCATGTGGCCCCAATCCTTCACGCCCCGGTCGCGCTTGATGGCCGACATGACGATGCCGCCGGCAAACCCAAGCAGGTTGATCAGCAAAGCGATAAGGAATGACTGCCAGGGGTTGAACGGCGTGATCCACCACAGCGCGCCGCCGATCAGCGAGGCCAGGAAAATGCCGCCGACAAAACCTTCCACGGTCTTCGACGGCGACAGGTTCGGCGCGATCTTATGCTTGCCGAACAGCTTGCCGCAGACGTACTGCAACACATCCGAGAGCTGCACCACGATCACCAGGTAGGCGATCAGCAACAGGTTGCGCCCTTCAAAACCTGCAATGTCCAAGGTCAGCAGGGCGGGCACGAAGGAAATGCAGAACACCGCGATCATCAACCCCCACTGCACTTTCGACGCGCGTTCGAGGAAGTGCGTGCTGTCGCCGCCCAGCGACGCGAGGATCGGCAACAGCAGGAACACGTACACCGGAATGAAGATCGAGAACAGTCCGTACCAGTCGTAGTAGATCAGCAGGTATTGCAGCGGCAGTGCCAGGTAAAACGCCGCCACGAGGGCAGGATAGTCACTGCGCCGGGTCGGCGTCAGGGTCAGGAATTCGCGCAACGCATAGAACGACACGGCGTAGAACAGCAGGATCACCGCCGCGTTGCCGAGCCAGAACGCGATGCCGATCACCAGCACCATGATCCACCAGGCGTTGATCCGCGCGTTGAGGTTCTCGATGACCGAGTTCGGCGCGCCTTTGGTCCGCAGCTTGAGAATGAAACCGATCAACGAAGCCAGCAGCAGAATCGCGCCGATCCCGCCAAACAACATCAAGGTATATCGATCCATGTCAGACGTGCTCCGGGGCCAGTGCCAGCAGCGCGGCACGGCTGCGTTCTAGAAATTGCTCTTTGCTTTCGCCTTCCTCGATGCACAGCGGCGCGCCGAAGCTGGTGGTGCACAGCAGCGGCAAGGGCAGCACGCGGCCCTTGGGCATGACGCGGTTGAGGTTGGCGATCCACACCGGGATTACCTCCACCTCCGGGTGGCTTTTCATCAAGTGGTAGATCCCGCTCTTGAACGGCAGCAGGCCTTCGTCCGGGTTGCGCGTGCCCTCGGGGAAGATGATCAACGAGTCGCCGTTTTCCAGCGCGTCGAGCATCGGCTGCAATGGATTGTAGGCAGGGTCCTTGCGCTCGCGATCCACCAGCACGCCATTGAACACCCGGTTGATGATGTAGCGGCGCACCGGGCTGGTTTGCCAGTAATCGGCCCCGGCAACCGGGCGGGTGAGCTTGCGTAGCGCCGGTGGCAGCGAGGCCCAGAGCAACACGAAATCACCGTGGCTGCTGTGGTTGGCGAAATAGATCCGCTGTACCGGCGTCGGCGCGCAGCCGAGCCACAGGCTGCGAGCGCCGGTGACCATCCGCGCGGCGGAGGTGATGAGATTGGCGACCACGGGTTCGAACATGAGGATTCCTTGTCCTGAGAAACATGAGTAATCACTGTGGCGAGGGGATTTATCCCCGTTGGGCTGCGAAGCGGCCCTAAAACAGCTAGCTCAATTTTGCTGGCACACCGAGTTGCCTGGTTCGGGGGCTGCTTCGCAGCCCAGCGGGGATAAATCCCCTCGCCACAAAGGCGTTCATCTCCAATTAATTGCTTAAACACCCAGACCCGAATAAACCAGCCAGGGACTCGCCAGGACGAAGCTCACCGTCAACAAAGCTTGCGTAAACACCAGCCAGGCTTGGCGGCGAAGCAGGCGCATCGAGCCGTGGCTGCGCTCGGGCCACGACCGCCCGCCACGCTCGGCCGGTTGCAGGCCGAGATTGGCGAGGGCCTCGTCCAATGCTTGGGTGCGTTCGGTCAGTGGCTTGCCGGCATCCGCGACGATTTGAAACAGATCGGCATCAAAGGCCACGCGAAACGCCAGATATTTTTCCTGCATGCCGAGGACGAACACGCCGAAGCTCAGCAACAGCAGCCACGGATCGACGCTGCCCACCAGCCATTGGCCCAGGCCGATCAGCGCCGCCAACAGGGTCAGGCCGGTAGAAAGCTGATCCAGCGAATGACCCCGGCGCAACAAGCTCGCCACGGTGTGCAGTTCGATGTCACTGCTCATGACCATTCCCCGAACCCTGCGGATATTTGCCCCAACGCCTGGCGATGGGCCGGGTGCAGGACGACACGCGGGCGCACACGCTGGATCTGCGCAATGGCTGCGTCGACGCTGGCAGCACGGCCAGTGCTTAGCAACCACGCCGCCACGGCGGTGGCGCTGCGCGAATAACCCAAGGCGCAGCAGACCAGCACCGGCCCGTGTTGGCGCAGGTGCTCGATTTTCTGCGCGGCCTCCAGGCATTGCTCGGTGGTCGGTGCGGTCAGGTCGAGCACAGGCAAGGTGCGATAAGCGATTGCCGTGCTGTCCATGGACAACTCGGCGCACAGGTCGAGCACCCCGTTGAACGGGCTGTCCTTCAGCGCTGTCGACGTAGGAATCCGCCCGAGCCAGACGTCATCCATGATCTGGTCAGGTTGCGGGTGCTTGCGCGTCCACAGGCGGGAATTGATCCACGCCGCCATCAGATAAGGCGCCAGCAACCAGCGCACCGCCGGGCTCAGCCGGCCGTCTTCACGTTTCTGGAACCCGCTCGCGCCGAACACCAGATAATTCAGTGCCACCATGAGCAGCGCCACCGCCGGCCATATCAGCCAGAGCCACGCGCCACCGAAGGCAAACGCCGGGATGAACACCGCCGCCGCGCCCAAGCCATAACGCATGGCCAAGCGTCGACGGGCTGGATCGGTCGCCAGGCGCGCACTCAACAGCGGACTTGGCCGGTCCAGCGGCCACAACCAGACACACAACCACCCGGCCAGCGCGCCGGTCGGCACGTCGACGAAATGGTGTTGGTAAGTGGTCAGCACCGACACGCCGATCAACGCGAACCAACCGTGCATCAGCCAACGCCAGACGCCTTGCAGGTGGCGCTCATAACAGACCCAGAGCACCACCAGCAGCGCGATGTGCAGCGACGGCGCCTGGTTGAACGGCTTATCGAAGCCGGCCAGTACGTCGAACATCCAGCCGAACACCCCGTCCATTTCCGGCCGAGGGAAGGTAAAAGTCAGCGGCCAGAGGAGGAAGCAGCTGACGGCAATTCCTTGGGCCGTGAGCAGGCGCAAGGCGTGGCGCTTGAGTTCGTCGCGGCTGTTGGGCAACAGCAGTGATAGGCCGTATAACAGGTCAATCGACCAGTACGGCACGATCGTCCAGGCCATGAACGGCATGTGGCTTTCCCAGCCGAACACCAGGCTGCCGACGTCGTCACGCTGGGCCGTGACCCAGGTGGCGAAGCCGTACGTGGTGAAGAACAGAGGCGCCAGCAACAGCAGCCACAGCACCGCCGGTTTCAGCAGCGCGGGTTCGCGGACCGGAGCGATGACGGCGCTCATTACTGGACCCGCTGCGCCAGCGACACGCTGAAAATGCCCCACTCATCGACACGCAGGGTGATCTTGCGAAAGCCCGCCGCCTCGACCAACTGATCCATTTCCGCCTGGGTGCGCCGACGCATCACCCAGGCCTGGCCGGCGCGGTGGCTGGTCAGGGCGCGGGCGATCAGTTCCAGTTGCGGGTGCCACGGCTGACCGGTGTAGACCAGGAAACCGCCGGGCTCCACCGCTTCGGCCAGGCCCGCGAGGGAGCCGCCGACCATCTGGTTATCGGCGAACAATTCGTACAGGCCGGACACCACGGCGAGGGTCGGCTTGGGCTCCAGCGCCGCCAGGTCCTGGCGGTCGAAGGCATCGCCCTTGACGAATCGGGCGATGTCGCCCAAGCCCTTCTCGACGATCAGCGCACTGCCGTCGCGCACGTTGATGTCGCTGTAGTCGCGCAGCAGGATCGACTCCGGCAACGGGCTGACGCCTTGCAGCGCTTCCAGAATGTAGCGGCCATGACCGGCGGCGATGTCGACGATGCGCACCTCGCGGTCCTGGGCGCGCAACTCGGCCATCGCCAGGCGCAGCAACTCCTCGACGTGCACCTTGCGCTGGCGAATACCGCGCCAACCGATGGAGTTCAGGTAGTTCTGGTCGATCATCTTGCCCAGCGCCGACGTGCCGGTGGGGCGGTTGCGGTAGACGTAGTCCAGGGTGCTGCCAGAGTCGAAACCGGTGTCGAAGCCCAGTTTCACGCCGGCAGACAGCTTGCTGCCAAAGCGCATGCTGGCGCGGGTCATGCGCCAGTAAAGATCACGCAGCGAGTTGTGCGGCAGCGGCGTCGCCAGGGTTTCGGCTTCGGCGCAGGTCACGCCGAGGCGATCGGCGTCCAGCAGGGAAGGGCGCTCCAGCGGGCGGGCAAAATTCTGCAGGATGAAACGACGAGCGCTGGCGATGGCTGGCGCACGGTTCTTCTCGCCGAGGGTGTCGTGGAAGAAGCCCGGCAGGATGTGTTTTTCCTTGTGCAGACTGCCCAGCCGCTCGAAGAACTGCTCCTGGGGTTTGCGATGCACCACGAAGTCGGAACCGGAGATCAACAGCTGCGTCGGTACCTGGATCGCCTGGGCATCGGCTACAACCCGGTCGGCCGCTTCGTACAGGCCCAGCAGCACGTTCACCGAAATGGCCTTGGTGATCAACGGATCGCTGTCGTAGGACGCCACCCGCTCCGGGTCATGGCTGAGGAACTTGGCCTTGACGTAGCTGTTGACGAAGAAGTTGCCACGGAACTTGCGCATCAGCGCCAGGCCCGGACGGGCGAACGGTACGTAGAGCTTGACCTTGAAGGCTGGCGACGCCAGCACCAGCGAGCGAATGCGCGGCGCGTAGTCGTGGACCCAGGTAGACGCGATCACCGCGCCGACGCTTTGCGCGACCACGGCGATGTTCTGTTCGTCGATCTGGTGCGTGGCGCCGATGTGATCGCAAAAAGTCTGCACGTCACGGGCGCTGGTAGCAAAGCTAGGGCTGTCGCCGCGCTCGCCCGGCGACTGGCCGTGGCCACGTGCGTCCCAGGCGAAAAATTCGAACCCGGGCAGATCCAGCTCATCCACAAGGTGCGCGATGCGCCCCGAGTGTTCATGACCGCGGTGAAACAACAACACAGCCTGACGGGGTTCACCCGCCGTGGCCTCGACAGCCGGCCAGTGCCGGTAGAACAACTCCACGCCGTCGTGGGTGGTGAACGTCAGTTCCTGGGCTTCACGCATTGCAATTTCCTTATGCTGAGGGAGCGTTTTCCGACACCTGGCTCAGGCCATGGCGGACCCGGTTGACCAAGGTATAAACCAGCAGGGCGGCAACCACCGCCATCACACCATCAACCCACAGCGCCCCGAGCCAACCCAGGGCAATACCGGTCGCCAGCACGCCAAACACAAACGCGCGGTCACTCTTGCCCATCGGCCCGTCATAGCGCCGCGAAGCCCCGACCATCGCGCCCAGCACGCCAGCGTATTCGCTGAACAACGCCAACAGCGTGACCAACAACACGAGCAACAGGCTGGTATCGGGAAACAGGGCAAAAGGCAGGATCAAGGCCGCGTCGGCGATGATATCGCATAGCTCATTGAGGTAGGCGCCCAGATTCGATTGCTGGCCGAACTCCCGCGCAAGCATGCCATCCACCGCATTCAACGCCATGCGCAGGAACATCCACACCGGCACCAGGACGAAAACCCACGGATGGCTGGCGAACCATGCAATCACCGCCCCCACCAGCACGGAAACGAAGCCGGCGAGCAAGGTCACCTGGTTGGCGGTGATGCCTTTGTCGTAAAGGCGTTGTACGGTGGGACGAAGCAGGTTTTGGAAGGCAGGCTTGAGCTGATAAATGGAAGGCATGTGAAATGAGATCTCGGCCGGATTCGGGGCTGGGCTTGTTCAGCTGCGAGATTACGATAGGTTGAGGCCTTGCAGGTGGGTATTTGCTGGGAATGAGCGCGGGTAGGCATCTGCGCCGTATACGCGGTGGAAAAAGACTACAGAAGGATGGTTAAGATGCTGCAGGTGGATTGGCTCCTCAACCACATGGATAAATGCAACCTGATGGCCGAATGGCTGTATCGAGAATTTACCTATGAATTCGCCCACCAATCATTGGGCCACTGGCAGGAGGAATTCTCGGCAGGCCAGCGCGATGGCCGCTGGAAATGCCTGATCGCCATGGAACATGACCAACTGCTGGGCGGTGCCTCGCTGGCACATGACGACCTGCCCGACCACCCCGAGCTCGGCCCGTGGTTGGCCTGCGTATTCGTCCACCCGGATGCCCGACGCAGGGGGTTGGCCGCGCAATTGATCGAGGGCATCTGCAACCATGGCAAAGAAGCAGGTTTTACGACGTTGTTCCTGCACACCCACAGTGAACGGGATTACTACGCCAAGCTTGGTTGGGAAGTGCTGGAGCGCTTCGAGGCTTGGGGCAAGGAGCAGTGGCTGATGGTGCGGTGTTTGTAATGTCGATTGAGCGCTAGCCTCCAGCCCGCAGCGGGCCACCTACCGGGACGTACTCGACCGGCGCTTCCTCGGGCAGGGGTTTTATTGGGTCTTCTGCGTAGCCGTAGCCTTCTTCCTTCAGATTGATCGAGTGCACGCTGTGCTCACGGGCGGTGCTGTCGGTGAGCTTGGTGAATAGGCGGTGATCGGCGGGCAAGGTGAAGCGGTCGCCGGGGTGGAGTTGGGCGAAGGTGAGGGTTGGGTTGTTCATGGCGGCGGGGCTCCGTCTTGGGTTGGTCTCTTTAAAATTGAGCGGGGCCGCTGGGATTGGGTTCCGTTTTTCTGTTCTTTGGTTCAATGGCCGGTTCGAAGCGCGGCTCTGGCCTTTAGGTGGTCCCTTGTGGGAGCGAGCCTGCTCGCGAAGGCGGTGTGTCAGCTGAAAGTGACCCAACTGACCTGACGCCATCTCCACAATCCGCATGTTAGACAGCTTGCCGACACCGCCTTGCGCCTTTGCCTACAACTACGCCAGAATCCGCCAGCTTGTGCGCCTGGGGCCATGTCGGTAGCTTGAATTCCGTCACTGCTCATCAGTGATCGGGTTTAGCAGCTCGTGGTGAAACAGGTTGTGCAAGGCGTCATCCAGTCAGGAGTTCTTCATCCTGCACTTGATGGTGGCTGTGCGCAGGGCGTCCCCGGACGCGCCGGTTTCTTGTTTCCCCGGTCTGCTAACCTGCGTACGGCTGCCTCCCTCGTTTAGCAGCGAGTGGGTGATAGCTCCAAAAACAGGAAGCAAGATAATGGCAAAAGTTACTCCCAATCCTCCAAACGCAGACGAGCACGTCTCCCGCGCCCAGTCCGCTCGCAACAAGAAAATCGACGACGCTGCTACGCGGGCGTTGGATTACTACCTGAAGCCCAAGTCTAAGGGAGAAACGTCTGACAAGACTGACTCCATTTTTCGTATTGATCCTGATGTCGATTCTGAGTGTTTGCTTGCGAATCTGAGTGAGAACTTGGCTTCGGCTAATGCAATGATCAGCGATTTGGCGTTTGATCTGGATGGGTCAAGGCGACATGTTGCGTTGGGGATTTTGCAGGTGATTGAGGTGAGTGAATTGTTGGCGAATCGGGCGTTGGATATTGTTGAGGTGAGGTAGAGCGTAAGAGACTATCTTTGGAATAAAAAGGTCTTGCTTCGCAAGGCCTTTTTACGTCCATCTCATACCTGTTAAGGAATATAAAGTAGGCGCTCGCTTGCAGTATAGATAAAGGCAGTCAATATAAATTTAGAAGCTAAGTTGTAAAAATTCCCATCTGGTCAGATAAAGGATGCGTGGAAAATACCACCAAAAAAAATAGGTTTTTATTATGATCCAGAGTACTAGTCCGAATCCTAATGACGCAATCCATACGCAATTGGGTATGGTTATGTTGGAATTTTGTGATCCCTCCGGGTCATTTTCCAGATGGTTTATTGCTGTTTGTGCTTTTAATAAGCAGTAAAAATTTAAAATGGCCGCTACTAGCGGGAATAAATATTGTGCGCCGGCACCATAGGGTGCCAGGAAGGGATAAATCGTTAAGGTACACGAAAATACCAGTCCGCTTGCGAGTAGTCGTGGGCTCCATTTATATGGTTTTTCGTGCTTTTTTAGCTGTTGTTCAATTTTTATGAACAAGGCGTGTATAAAAAATAATCCCAGCACAGTGCGGATCAGAGGGAGGGCTAATGTGTTGGTTGCGGCTTGGTATGTTTTCCAGTTCTTGTATACCCAATAAAAAAGATAGAGCTCGAACGTGAGCCAGTACATCACGGTTAATTTGTTTGTGGAGACTATGTAGAAGCTTGGTTTTGTTCCGGTAAGCGTTGGCTGCAAAGTGCCTGGTTTTTCTTTTGCGTGGATGGTCATATCATGGCGCTTTTATTTAATCGATTTTTTTGGTACTGCATGGATCGGCGCTTAGTCGGTAGAGCGCTTCTTCGGCATCGATGCAGATAATTTGTGATATTTCGCTCCTGTCTGAGGGTTAAGCGTGACAGTGCGCCGTACTTCATCTTATTTTTCCTTAGTTTGGCCGCTCTTCTAGGAAGCTCTAATCCATTTGTTTAAAGGCAGGTTTTCAGATTTTTTGCCAAACTCTTTCTTTGCATCACTGAGAGTCATCTGGTTCGGATGGCTATAAGATTCAGGCACGGTTGTGCCGTCGTCTTCCCATTTGCATAAATCGCATATTTCATAATTTGAGATCGTTGAAAGGGTGCGATGCTCGCAGCACGGGCACACGCTCAGAAACTCAACGTCACCCTCAATTTCGTAAGTATTATATCCAAGCTCGATTAGCTGGTCGGTCAGGTATTCATTTGTTATCCCTTTATAGCTTGATGCTAGTCCAGCTAGTATTAACTCGTCGGCTAAAGAGCGCTCGATGTCTTTTGGTGGTTCTTCGTGGTTTAGAATTAACTGTTGTAGTTTTGTCGATAGACTGGAGAAAGTGGTGTCGTACTCGTCAAGTGTCCACCAATTTAGTAAGAATGATTCTAGGTCTTCAGGTGAGAGTAATTTTAAGGAGTGTTCCGTTAAGGTTTCTATCGCTGCCACTCGCGTAATTTTTTTCACTTGATAAGACCTTTTGCTAAATCTATGGCTGATTGAAATGCATCATTACTTCTTCCGTCATCCCTGTAAAACGTTCGGATTTCCCTTGATTTTAGATGGCCGACAAAAATTCTTCCTGTGGCAGGGTCGTGTTTGATAACGAAGTTCCCTGCGTTGACTTCATTAAAATCGCCCGTTTCCTTGGAGAAGTCTTTGGCTTGTTTTAGATACTCCGTCTGCGATATATCGCCGAATTCTTTCTGTTCGATTACATGTTTCTGGTAGTGAGGTTGAAGCTTTCCAGATGAGAATCCTTTCCAATTTACCGATCTCGCCGTGGGAGGGGTTACATCACCTTCATCTACTCGTACCTTTTTTTCCGGTGTGTCAGCACCTGGAACAGGTGAGCATTTATCCGCTCCCGGACAACCCTCCAACCCCAACGGATCCACCCACCCCGTCGGGTTCAGGGTGTACCGGTACCCATTCAACCCACCCGCCAGCTTGCTCGGATCCAGCGTCAAATACCGCCCCGTCTCCGGATTGTAGTACCGGTGCCGGTTGTAATGCAGGCCGCTTTCCCGGTCGTGGTATTGCCCCTGAAAGCGCAGCGGTTGTTCCAGTCGTTTGCCGTCGCCGTGGCGCAGTTCGGTGAGTTTGCCGTAGCCGTTGTAGCGCGCGGCCCAGACGACTTCGCCTTGGTGGCTGGTCAGTTCCTGAGGGGTGCCGAGGTGGTCGAGGTGGTAGTAGAACGGCGTGGCTTTTTCCGGGCCTGCGCCTTCCAGCAGGGCCAGGGGGCGGAAGGTGCCGGGCTCATAGACGTAGCTCTGGTAGTGACGGTCGCTGCTTTCAGCGATGACCTGGTCGCCCTGCCAGATGAATTCCGTGGTGAGGCCGTCCACGGTCTTTTCGATCCGTCGGCCGAAGGCGTCGTAGCGGTAGGAGGTTTCGCTGCCGTCGGGGGTGGTGACGCCGATGAGCCGATGTTGGCTGTCGTAGCGGTATTGCGTGACGAGGCACTGGGCATGGCCGCGGCGTTCGCGGACCAGGTTGCCGTAGGCGTCGTAGTCATAGTGACGATCGCCCTCCATCAGTAGACGGTTGCCCTTGAGGGTGGTCGGGCCGGGACGGT
>NZ_JBKKRK010000022.1:0-101767 GCF_048847255.1 Pseudomonas algeriensis
ACTTGCGCTTTCGATCTCTCGTTAGCGGGAGGCGAATTCTACAGCGTTACTCGCTGCTGTCAACACCTCTTTTTTACCGCTTTCGACCGAGAGGATCGAACCGTCGATAGCGCCCAACAAACCGGCCCACCCACTCCTTCCGCGCCTCGATGAACTGAAGCGAAGCACTTACCGAAACCTGGTTAACTCACTGAAACTCAAGGAGTTTTCCGTTTCGACTGCGCCGGAAGTGGGGCGAATTATAGACATCCAGAATTTGCCGTCAACCCTTTATTTCGTTTTTATTACCGACGGGATCTTCTTGCCGATTAAACGAGGGATCCGCCGCGCAACCGGCCCAATCCTCAGCACCAACAATACGCCGCCTATAAAGGCGTATATCGACCACTCCTTGAGATCCGCTCGCACGATCCACAACATATGCAGCAAACCAAGCCCGAGGATCAGGTAGGCCAGCCGATGCAGCTTTTTCCAGCGGGCTCCAAGTCGCCTTTGACTATAACGATTGGACGTAACTGCCAAGGCCAGCAAGCCAAGAAAGCCGAGCGCTCCAACAATGATGTAGGGCCGCTTGCTCAGCTCGACGCCTAATTGCGACCAATCGAACCCCAGGATGAACGCCGCATATCCACCCAAATGCAACACGACGTAAGCAAAGCACCACAACCCCAACTGTCGTCTTACGGCAATCCACCCAGCCCAGCCGGTCAGCTTCTGCAGCGGCGTCATGCTCAATGTGATCAATAGCAGTACCAGGGTTCCCAACCCGAGTCGATCCACCAGCACCTTGCCTGGATCCGGTCCCAACGAATTCATGAACGCTTCGTAAAGCCAAAGCAATGGCCATATCGCCGCTGCGACGAAAACGCCTATCCGCCATGCCAGGAAACGCATCAGTAGTCTTTCCTCAGATCCATCCCTGCATATAAAGAAGCCACTTCCTCCTGGTATCCGTTGAACATCAAGGTATCGCGCACATTGGGGCTGAACAGACCGCTTGGCAAACGACGCTCTCGCGCCTGGGTCCAACGGGGATGATCGACGGTGGGATTCACGTTCGCATAAAAGCCGTACTCATCGGAGGCTATGCTTTGCCAAGTGGTCTTGGGCTGCTCACCCACCAGGCTGATGCGCACGATGGACTTGACGCTCTTGAAGCCATACTTCCACGGCACCACCAACCGTAAAGGAGCGCCATTCTGGTTAGGCAGCTCCCTTCCGTACATGCCAACCGCCAGGATGGCCAGCGGGTTCATCGCTTCATCCAACCGCAAACCTTCCACGTAGGGCCAGTCAATCAATGCAAAACCTGAACGCTGGCCTGGCATGGTCTTGGGGTCCTGCAAGGTTTCAAAACGAATGTATTTGGCCTTGGACGTCGGCTCGACTTGCTTGAGTAACGCGGATATGGGGAAACCAATCCAAGGGATGACCATTGACCAAGCCTCGACGCAGCGCAAACGGTAGATACGCTCTTCGAGCTGATAAGGCTTCATGAAATCTTCCAGTCCATAGCGCCCCGGCTTGCCCACCTCGCCATCCACCACCACGGTCCAGGGCTCGGTTTTCAACGATCCCGCATTGGCTGCCGGATCGCCTTTGTCAGTGCCGAACTCATAAAAGTTGTTGTAGTGGGTGGCATCCTTGAACGGTGTGATCGCCTCCCCCTTGGCGGTCACCGCATCCCATTGGGTAGCAGGCAGCTTATCGGCAAACCAGGACGGCGCGTTTCCAGGCTCCACATTGGGATAACGCGCCACATCAGCGGCGCCGGCCCAGCGCGGCAGACTGCTTATGGCGACGCCAGCCACGGCGGCCCCCAGCATCTGGCGACGGGATAGATAAAGGGATACGGGCGTGACGTCCGACTCATGACAATCGGACGACTTGGGGATCTTGATCAGCATGACGACTCCGCAGCATTGGGGGGAGATGCACCAATAGACTGCGGAGTATGGGGGAAATTAGATTAAGGCAACATTTAGCGGCGGCGAAGACGCAACAAATATTGCACCGGACCGGAAGCGGCATAGGCGAGGAAGACCAGCAGCAGGATACGTGGCGGATCGCTGAACACCACCGCAAACACCAGTACTACGGCCAGGATGGCCACGAACGGCACACGGCCCTTCAGGTCCAGCTCCTTGAAGCTGTTGTACTTGATGTTGCTGACCATCAGCATTCCGGCCGCCGCGACCAACAATGCGACCAGGAACGACATCTTCGAGCCCTGGATCCCGTAGTCGCTGAACGCCCAGACCACCCCCGCCACGACACCTGCAGCCGCAGGACTGGCGAGGCCAATGAAGTAGCGCTTGTCCGCAGTGCCGACCTGGGTATTGAAACGCGCCAGACGTAACGCGGCACCGGCTACATAGATGAAGGCAACCATCCAGCCGACCTTGCCCATGTCACCCAGCGCCCAGCCGAATGCCAGCAACGCAGGGGCGACACCGAACGCAACCATGTCGGACAGAGAATCGTATTCGGCACCGAATGCACTCTGGGTGTTGGTCATGCGGGCCACGCGCCCATCCAGGCCATCGAGCACCATGGCGACGAAAATCGCAATCGCGGCAAAAGCGAAGTAGCGACTCGCCCCAGCGCTGTCACCCGCACTTAATGCCGCCTGGGCACTCATGGAGCTGATGATGGAATAGAAACCGGCGAACAGGTTCGCGGTGGTAAACAGGTTCGGCAGCAGATAGATGCCACGATGCCGGACCTTACGGCCTTCCGCGTCATGCCCCTCTTCGACATGCTCGTCGATAGGCAACAGGCTTTCGGCGTCAGGAGCCTGGTTCGGCTCGTCGGGACGTTCGCTCATGGACAGTACCTTGCAACGGTGTGAAAAATTCGACAGGTGCCCGGGGCGACGGTTCGACCCCAAACGATGCAGCTTTATACCAGAAGCCGACGCCCAAACGAAAAAACGCGGCCTGGGCCGCGTTTTTTCGATCAAGCTCGCGACTCAGTTCTTGGCTTTGTCGACGATCTTGTTGGCACCGATCCACGGCATCATGGAGCGCAGTTGCTCGCCGATGATCTCGATACCGTGAGCGGCGTTGTTACGACGCTTGGCGGTCATCGAAGGATAGCCAGTAGCACCTTCGCTGATGAACATCTTGGCGTATTCGCCGTCCTGAATACGTTTCAGGGCATTGCGCATGGCCTGACGGGACTCGGCGTTGATGACTTCCGGACCGGTCACGTACTCGCCGTACTCGGCGTTGTTGGAGATCGAGTAGTTCATGTTGGCAATACCGCCTTCGTACATGAGGTCAACGATCAGCTTCAGTTCGTGCAGGCATTCGAAGTAGGCCATTTCAGGCGCGTAGCCTGCTTCAACCAGGGTTTCGAAACCGGCTTTCACCAGCTCAACGGTACCACCGCACAGAACGGCTTGCTCGCCGAACAGGTCGGTTTCAGTCTCGTCCTTGAAGGTGGTTTCGATGATGCCGGTACGACCGCCACCAACACCGGCAGCGTAGGACAGGGCCACGTTCTTGGCGTTGCCGGACGCATCCTGGTAAATCGCGATCAGGTCAGGGATACCGCCGCCCTTGACGAACTCGGAGCGTACGGTGTGGCCCGGTGCCTTCGGCGCGATCATGATCACGTCGAGGTCGGCGCGTGGCACAACCTGGTTATAGTGGATCGCGAAGCCGTGGGAGAAGGCCAGGGTGGCGCCTTTCTTGATGTTCGGCTCGATTTCGTTCTTGTACAGCGACGATTGGAACTCGTCAGGGGTCAGGATCATGACCAGGTCGGCAGCGGCTACGGCGGAAGCCACGTCGGTGACTTTCAGGCCATGGGCCTCGGCCTTGGCAACAGTGGCCGAGCCTTTGCGCAGGCCCACGGTCACGTCAACGCCGGAGTCTTTCAGGTTGCACGCCTGGGCGTGACCTTGAGAACCGTAGCCGATGATGGCGACTTTCTTGCCCTGGATGATCGACAGGTCGCAATCTTTATCGTAGAAAACTTTCATGAATTTCCCCTATATCCGGCCGTTCCGGCCATTCGCTAATTTGGTTTAGATGCTCAGTACTTTGTCGCCACGGGCAATCCCGGTGACGCCACTGCGTACGGTTTCCAGAATCGAGGCAGTGCCGATCGATTGAATGAAGCTGTCGAGCTTGTCGCTGGTACCGGTCAACTGAACGGTATAGACGCTGGCGCTGACATCGACGATCTGCCCACGATAAATATCGGTAGTGCGTTTGATCTCGGCGCGCTGGGCACCGGTGGCCTTGACCTTGACCAACATCAGTTCGCGTTCGATGTGAGCGCTTTCCGACAGGTCCACCAGCTTGACCACCTCGATCAGCTTGTTCAGGTTCTTGGTGATCTGCTCGATGACTTCATCGTGGCCCACGGTGGTCAGCGTCAGACGCGACAAGGTCGGATCCTCCGTTGGTGCCACGGTCAGGCTTTCGATGTTGTAGTTGCGCTGTGAGAACAGGCCCACTACGCGAGACAGAGCACCCGGTTCGTTTTCCAGAAGCAAGGAAATAATGTGTCGCATGATTAGGTACGCTCCGTCTTGCTCAGCCACATATCGCGCATGGAGCCGTCTTTGATCTGCATCGGGTAGACGTGCTCGCTGGTGTCGACCTGGATGTCCAGAAACACCAGTCGATCCTTCATGGCGAAGGCTTCTTCGAGCCCGGACTTCAAGTCCTTCAGGTCAGTGATGCGGATGCCGACGTGACCATAGGCCTCGACCAGCTTGACGAAATCCGGCAACGACTCCATGTAGGAGTGCGAGTGACGGCTGCCGTAGCTCATGTCCTGCCACTGGCGAACCATGCCCAGTACACCGTTGTTCAGGTTGACGATTTTCACCGGCAGACCGTATTGCAGGCAGGTCGACAGCTCCTGGATATTCATCTGGATGCTGCCTTCACCCGTCACACAGGCAACATCGTTGTCCGGGAAGCTCAACTTGACGCCCATGGCCGCCGGGAATCCGAAGCCCATGGTGCCGAGGCCGCCGGAGTTGATCCAGCGGTTGGGTTTGTTGAACTTGTAGTACTGCGCCGCGAACATCTGGTGCTGGCCCACGTCCGACGTCACGAAGGCGTCGCCGTTGGTCACTTCGCACAACGTCTCGATGACGGTCTGCGGCTTGATTACGCTGCCGTCGCCCTTGTCGTACGGGAACAGGCCCCGATCGCCACGCCATTCATCGACCTGCTTCCACCAACTGGCCACGGCATCTTTGTTAGGAGCCTCGCCAATTTCCTTGAGGATCGCGACCATCTCGGTCAGCACGCTCTCGACAGGACCCACAATCGGCACGTCTGCCTTGATGGTCTTGGAGATGGACGCCGGATCGATATCGATGTGGATGATCTTGGCGTTCGGACAGAACTTCGCCGGGCCGTTGATGACTCGGTCGTCGAAGCGCGCGCCCACGGCCAGGATCACATCGGCATGGTGCATCGCCAGGTTGGCGGTGTAGCTGCCGTGCATGCCGAGCATGCCGATGAACTGGCGGTCGGTACCTGGGTAGGCGCCGAGCCCCATCAGCGTATTCGTAACAGGCAGGTTGAGCATCTTGGCCAGTTCGGTGAGGGGCTCAGAACCACCGCCGAGGATCACGCCGCCGCCGGAATAGAGCACTGGACGCTTGGCCGCCAGCAGCATTTCGGCAGCCTTGCGGATTTGTCCCGAGTGACCGCGCACGGCCGGGCTGTAGGAGCGCAGCTTGGCTTTCTTCGGATAGATGTATTCGAACTTCTCGGCCGGGTTGGTCATGTCTTTTGGTACGTCGACCACGACAGGGCCAGGACGACCGGACTCGGCCAGGTAGAACGCCTTTTTCATGACCTCCGGGATTTCCGAAGCGTGCTTGATCATGAAGCTGTGCTTCACGATCGGCCGGGAGATACCGATCATGTCGGTTTCCTGGAACGCATCGGTGCCGACCATGGTGCTGGGCACCTGGCCGGAGATGATCACCATTGGAATCGAGTCCATATAGGCCGTGGCGATACCGGTAATGGCGTTCGTGGCGCCGGGGCCGGATGTCACCAGAACCACGCCGGCCTTGCCGGTGGCGCGGGCATAGCCGTCAGCCATGTGGGTGGCCGCTTGTTCGTGGCGAACCAGGATGTGGGTCACTTCCGGTTCTTTGAACAGGGCATCATAGACATGAAGAAGAGCACCACCGGGGTACCCGTAGATATATTTGACGCCTTCGTCACGCAAGAAGCGGACGAGCATCTCACCGCCAGATAAAAGCTCCACGTTGTTCACCTCTAAAACGCCAGAATACCGACCCATGGGAAAGGGACGGGTCTTAATAGGTTTACTTCTCGGCAGAGCATGAGCGACGGTGGTCGCCGACTACGTCAGCACTGACTGAGCAAGTATTGGGATCGTCCCAAGTGTTGCGGGCCTTTCCCACCCAGCGCGAGGTAACGCGTTGCGGGTGTAACAGGTCGGCGCGGATGTGCGCCTCATGATCTGCCGAGTGGGTCTGCTTCTGGCAGTCCCTCTACAGCGGACTTTGGATTCTTCTGTTTCGCCCTCTGCAAGTCAAGTCGTCAATGTGCTTTATTGAAGTAAGCACATGAGAACGCAAGAAAAAACCTTTAAACGGCTACTCTGTTAGCTTCGATTGCGCAACCCAGGACAAGGAAACAGCATGCGAATGATGTTATTGACGGCCAGCCTGTTGGTGGGCCTGAGCCCAATGAGCATGGCCGGCCAGATCTTCAAGTGGGTCGATGCCCAAGGCGTGACCCATTTCGGCGCCCAGCCGCCCGAGGGCGTCCAAGCGACCACCGTGGGCAAATCCGCGACGCCCGCCCCCAAACCTGCGGCGCCAGCTTCAGGAGGAGTCATTGGCGACCAGAAAACCATCGATCAGCAGGTAAAACAGCAGGTTGCTGAACAGGAAGCTCAACTCAAGGCGTTTTGCGAACAGGCACGGACAAACCTGGCGCAGCTGCAGAACAACCCTAGGGTACGGGAAGAGGTGGAAGGCGAAATGCGCCGGCTTACCGACGAAGAGCGGCGCCAGCGCATCGATGAAACCCGTGCGCAGATCGACGAGAACTGCCAGTGAGTACCGTCAGCTGACGGCGGCGATCAGCTGGTCGAATTGTGCCAGCAGTCGCTGCAACTCGGTCCCCTGCCCTGGCCGTTGGGCATAGACCATTTCAGCCATGGCCAGAATACCCGAGGCGTTGGGCAGCGGCAGGTCGTTTTCCAGGATGGCTTTCATGCGCGGAAGAAAGATCCATTGCAGCCACTGCTCGAAATCCAGGGTGTCGACGGCGAACGGCTCGACACTGGCCAGCGCCTCGGCCGAAGGCGAAACATCACTCCACCAGCCCTGGACCCGCAGCTCTCGCTCGATCAGCAGTAGCTGATCGGCAATCTTGGGAAACCGAACATCCATCAGAGCGAAACCTTGGCTTTCTGGCGGGCCAATGCCGCGCCTGCCGAATCGCCTTGCTTCTCGCGAGCCTGGGCGATCAATTCCCACAGGCTCGCCTGGAGCGCCGGGCGACCGCTGGAGAATGTCAGGCCGCGACGAGCCAGTTGTTCGGCTTGCGGCGCATCGCCCTGGGCCATGCGTACCTGGGCCAGACGATAAAGAACCTGCGGCTCACGCGGCGCAACACGCTGGGCTCGCTCGAGGCTCGAGGAAGCGCCGTTGAGATCCCCTCCCGCCTGCTGCTGTTGCGCCGTGGTCAACAGGGCCAATACCGGTCCGTCCAGTTGCTCATCGGCGGACAAGCCACCGGAACTGGCCGATGGGATACTGCTCGGCGTCGATGGCATGCTGTAGCTGCCCTGGTTGATCGGCGAGGTTTCGATAGGTCCAGGCGTGATCGGGCCCGGCGTGATCGGCGTGCTGCTGATCGGTGCCGACGTGGTGGCGCCACCTCCCGGCACCATTACCACCACGCCGGTGTCCCCTTGGGGAATCGCCTGCGCCTGGCCTTGCACTGGCCGTTTGACCGTCGTCTGACGGAAACCACCGTTGGCCGAGACTCGCTCACTATTGGAAACGGCCGTACCGGAGTCAACGACCGGAATCGAACCGCGCTGTACGGTGGAACAGCCACTGAGCAAAGCCACGGCGGTTACCGCTGGAATCAACCACTTGTTCACTTGAAACCCTCTTTGCTTAATTCATCCAGTCCTTGACCCAATCCATCACCGATTCGGCGGGATTCTGACCACCACAGGCTGCACCGGGTGGCGGTTCGCTGCCGCGAATATACGGCATCTGCACAGCGCCCGGGCAGTTGGCATCGGAGCCTTGCCCAGTGCGCGAATCGACCCAGGCCTGGACGATGTTGTCGGGTTGCGGCATGTCCAGAGGCAGCGGATCGGCCTTGCGCATGAAACTGGTCCAGACCTGCAACGCACCGGTGGCGCCAGTGAACGGCGTCTTGCCATTGTCGTCACGGCCAAGCCAGACCACCGCCAGCAAGTCCTGGCTGAAACCGGCGAACCAGCTGTCGCGCGAATCGTTACTCGTACCGGTCTTGCCCGCCAGGGTCAACGTCCGTGGGAGTACGTTATAGACCGAACTGCCAGTGCCTTCGCGCATGACTCGTTGCATGGCGCTCTGGATCAGATAAATAGAAGCCGGGTCGAAGCGTTGCTGAATCTGGAACGGATAACGCTTGAGCGGCTCGCCATCGGCGGTCAACACGCTGCGGATCCCGCGCATCGGTGTGTTGAAGCCACCATTGGCAAGGGTCTGGTACATGGCCGCCACTTCGATCGGAGCCAGGCCACCGGCGCCCAACAGCATCGATGGGAAGGCCGGGAATTCGCGGTTCACTCCCAGGCGCGCCAAGGTCTTGAGCACATTCGGCACGCCGACTTCCAGCCCGAGGCGGGCCGTCGATAGGTTGTAGGAATGCGCCAGGCCTTGGTACAGGAACACCGTGCCGTGGGGACGACGATCATAGTTCTGCGGCGTCCAGACCTGCCCGTCCGCGCCCTTGACCGAGAACGACTCATCGGACAGCCAACTGGTGAGCGTGTACTGGCTTGGCTTTTCCAACGCAGTGAGATAAACCGCCGGTTTGATCAGCGAGCCGATCGGTCGCACCGCGTCCAACGCCCGGTTGAATCCTGCGAAACTGGCCTGGCGGCTGCCGATCATCGCCTGGACTTCCCCGGTTTCAGGGTTGGTCACCACCATAGCCGCTTCGACTTCGTCGGAACCCTTGCGCCCCGCCAGTCGCTTGAAAGTGTCATTGACCGAGGCCTCGGCCTTCATCTGCAGGATCGGGTCGAAACTGGTGAAGATCCGCAGGCCTTCTTCGGTCAAGTCTTCGTCGCGGTAGTCTTCTCGCAGTTGACGCTTGACCAGGTCCATGAAGCCTGGGAAAGAACTGTCCGCCAAGCTCCCACGCTTGGTCACGCCCAGCGGCATCTTTTTCGCCGCCTCGACTTGTTCGGCCGTTGCCACGCCCTGCTGCTGCAACAGATCGAGCACCAGGTTGCGCCGCTCAAGCGCACGCTCCGGATTACGACGCGGATTGTAGGAAGACGGCCCCTTGACCATGCCCACCAACAACGCCACCTGGTGCAGCTTGAGTTCGGACAGTGGCTGGCTGAAGAAGAACTGGCTGGCCAGGCCGAAACCGTGCACCGCGCGCTGGCCGTCTTGCCCGACGAAGACCTCGTTGAGGTACGCCTCCAGGATCTCCTGCTTGTCGTAGTGCAGCTCCAGCAGCAACGCCATCATGGCTTCGGTCAACTTGCGGGTCAGGCTGCGCTCGTTGGTCAGGTAGAAGTTCTTGACCAACTGCTGGGTCAAGGTACTGCCGCCCTGGCGCATGTGCCCCGAAGAAGTATTGACCCAGACGGCACGGGCGATCGACTTGGGCGAGACGCCGAAGTGATGGTAGAAATCACGGTCCTCGACGGCAATCAGCGTATCGAGCAGGAACGGTGGCACCTGGTCGATCTTGATCAGGATGCGGTCTTCGAGGTTCTTGGGGTATAGGCCGCCAATCAACAGCGGCTCAAGACGCACCACGGACAGCTTGGCATTGTTGGCACCGGTAAGCGCGGCTACATAGTCGCCGGAAAACCGCACCCGCACCGGTTGCGCCTGCTCCATGCCTTCATAGAACTGGAAACCGCGGGTGTTGAGGTCGATGGTATTGCCGTTCACCGACGCCGCCCCGGGACCATTGGCGACGCTTTCGCGGCGATAACCCAAGGCATCGAGCTCAGTCAGGAAATCATCCTTGCTCAGCTTTTGTCCGACGAACAGCTCCAACGGCCGTGCGTAGACCTTGGCCGGGATGGTCCAGCGCTTGCCGGAGAACTTCTCCTGGACGATGGCATCGAGGTAGACGGCAAAACCGGCAAGCACGACAAGGCCTACCAGGCTCAGTTTAAGGGCCCAGCCCAACCAGGGCCGCAGGCGGCTGGCGGGTGGTTTCTTGGGGGTGCGGGGGGATCGGGTACGAGTCATGGCGGCGGATTATACGCACTTTGTCGAGGTTCAACATGAGTCCGCCAAGGTTTGCGTTAGCGCCGCTTGCGGCCATAATGACCGCCTTGAATTTTCCAGTCTCTGAAGGATCGCCCGTGAGCCAATCACTGATCGCTGCCCTGCAAAACCCAGCCCTCTACCCGCATCCCATCGAAGGGTTCCAGGTCATCGAAACCCACATCTCCTGGGTGTTGCTCACCGGCCCCTACGCTTACAAATTCAAGAAACCGGTCAATTTCGGCTTCCTCGACTTCACCAGCCTCGACGCACGCAAGCATTTCTGCGGCGAAGAACTGCGCCTGAACCAACGCCTGACCCAGGACCTTTACCTGGAAGTCTTACCGATCACTGGCAGTGCCCAAGCGCCACAACTGGGCGGCGACGGCCCGGCTATCGAATACGCCTTGAAAATGCGCCAGTTCCCCCAAAGTGAACTGCTCAGCACGCTGCAGGCCAATGGCGAACTGACCACCGCGCACATCGATGAAATGGCCGCGCAGATCGCCCAGTTCCACCTCACCACGCCAAAAGTGCCTGCCGACAATGCGGCGGGCACACCAGACAGCGTCATGGCGCCGGTGCGGCAGAATTTCGAACAGATCCGTCCATTCCTCAACGACAAGGCTGACCTGCTGCAACTCGAGGCTCTCCAGGCCTGGGCGGAAACCAGCTTCGAGCGGCTCAAGCCGTTGTTTACCCAACGCAAGGCCGACGGTTTCATTCGCGAGTGCCACGGCGACATCCATCTGGGCAACGCCACGGTGATCGACGGCAAAGTGGTGATCTTCGACTGCATCGAATTCAACGAGCCATTCCGTTTCACCGATGTCTACGCCGACACCGGGTTCTTGGCGATGGACCTTGAAGACCGCGGCCTCAAGTCCCTGGCGCGACGCTTCGTCAGCCAATACCTGGAGCTGACCGGCGATTACGATGGCCTGGAATTGCTGAACTTCTACAAGGCCTATCGTGCCCTGGTCCGCGCCAAGGTCGCGCTGTTCAGCATGCCCGCCGAAGCCGATCCGGTGCAGCGCGCCACGACCCTGCGTCAATACCGCAACTACGCCAACCTGGCGGAAAGCTACAGCACGATTCCTTCGCGCTTCCTGGCCATCACCCATGGCGTGTCCGCCGTTGGCAAAAGCCACGTAGCGATGCGCCTGGTGGAAGCGCTTGGCGCGATTCGCCTGCGCTCGGACGTGGAACGCAAGCGCCTGTTCGGTGAACAGCAAGTGCCCAACGATCCACAGGCCGGCATCTATAGCAGCGATGCCAGCAGCGCCACGTACGCCCGGCTGCATGAGGTCGCCGATGCGATCCTCCACGCCGGTTTTCCCGTGGTGATCGATGCCACCTACCTCAAGCATGATCAGCGCGACGCCGCGGCCAAGGTTGCCGAAGGCACGGGCGCGCCGTTCCTGATTCTGGATTGCGAGGCGCCGCAAGCAGTGATCGAGAGCCGGCTCGCCCAGCGCCAAGCCGACCAGAAGGATCCTTCCGATGCCAACCTGACCGTCATCGCCGGCCAGCAGGCCAGCCGGGAAGCACTGACGCCGGCAGAAATCCTTTGCAGCAAACGGGTTCAAACCAACGAAAGCGGCACGCTGGATGTCGTGGTGGCGCAGATCCGCCAGCGCTTGCCGGGCCTGTAGAAACTATTTCGGCCGTGAAGCGACGCCCGGCTTCACGGCCGCCAAATAGTGGCACTATACTGGCGTCATAAAACCATCAGGTGATATGCCATGAGCCACCCAAAGCTTCTCGATACCCCGCTTTATGCCTTGTTGCGCAAAGATGACGTCGCCGGGTTTAACGCCGAACGACCTCAAGGTCCTATCGACATGCGCGGCGGCGATTTTCGTGGCCTCGACCTGCGGGAATTGAACGCCGACGACGTGGATTTCACGGATGCCTACTTCCGTTCCACCGATTTGCGCGGCATCGATTTTCGCAAGTCGTCACTGGAAGGCGCGAGCCTGGCTCATGCGCAGATCTCCGGCACCTACTTTCCACCCGAGCTATCTGCCGACGAGATCCTGATGTCGATGAATTTCGGCACTCGCCTGCGCTATCGCACCCGCTGAAACGACGGCACCCGTGGTTGCGGCACCATCACTCTCCAGCGCCCCTGCCTGCGCTGGACGATGCGCTTTTCCTTCTTTCCTCACCCATCGTGCGTAATGCATTAGAAGCTTTTGCGTCGATTCCGATCAAAGAATCACGCTTTTCCTGCTGAACGCTACACTCCTGAAAAGCTTGCCCACTGCACCAGTCGGCCGTCGCAAGGAGGCTCGATGAATGATGAACTGCAACACCTGAAGAATCTGGGCAAGACATCAGCCCAGTGGCTGCACGCCGTGGGCATCCACAGCGCCTCGGATCTGCGCCGGCTCGGCGCGGTAGACGCCTATCGCGCCGTACGCACTCGCGGGTTTCGCGCTTCCAAAGTGCTGCTGTATGCCATCGAAGGCGCGCTGATGGACATGCATTGGAACGATATCCCCCCGGAACGCAAGGAAGCCCTCAACAAACAGTTGGATGCCATTTCGGCGCGGCACAAAGCCTGAAACCATTTTTTTTCGCGTCCGACCCGCTCACGCCAAGAAACTTCGGGCAATCGGGAAAGAATGTTTGACTTGGTAATGAGAATCGCTATGATTACCACATCCGGTCGCGAGACTGGTCGATATTTGAAAAGCCCTTGGTTCGGACTCTCAGATATCTCCTCATCAGGCTAATCACGGTTATTTGACCCGGCTTTTGCCGGGTCTTTTTTTGCCTGGAGAATCACTTCGCGTCGCCTGAACGCATTTGCGCACAGTAATCCTGCAGCGGCATTGCCGGGGTGTACCACACGTAATCCGCCATGGCCGGTGTCACATTGCCGCCCTCTTCAGCCAACATCAGCACCGACGGCGCATCGTGGGCCCCCAGATCCAGCGCATGCAGCGGCACGCCAACGTCCTTGCGGCCATGCCAGGCGCCCGCGAACAACAACGCCGGCGCGGGAGCCTCAAGCAATCGTTCGGCCATGCGCCGGTCACGCTGCTGCTGCACAGCCAGCATCGCAGGCATTTGCGACTCTGGCAGGAGTCCGCAGTGGGACTCACGGATCTGCTCCAGCAGCACGCCCTTCACAGCATCCGAATTGGAAAGAACTCCCTGCATCACAGGCGCTTGACGATAAATTCGTTGGATCTGCGCGCTGTCCAGATTGGCCGCCAGCACGGGATAGGATTGCATCAGGGCGAACTCGACCATGGGCCCGTAGAGGCTCCAGTCCCAACCTGGCGACCAGTCCAACGCGCCGGGCAGATCCCTTGGCAAGGCAGACAACTGGCGAACCGCGTCGACCCGTGGTTGTTGCTGGGGCGTCAACATCTCCAGTAACAGGCTGCCTTGGGCCCGTCGCTCGGCCAAGGCCTGGAGCAGCCAACGCTGCAATTCATGGTGATCGCGATTGTCATGTTGCTCTCCAACCACGACTCGCTGGGCACCCGCCAAACGCTTGACCAATACCTGGGGCGTGATCGATTGGCCGGTGTGCAAATCACGAATCCGTCCACCAAGCGGAGGGGGCTCGACACTTTGACAGGCCGTCAACACAGCCAATGCCAGCATCAGGATCAAGCGCATATCGGTATTCTCCAGCCAGACTCAGCGGGCAATGATCAACGGATGGCCGCGCTCCGGATGGGACTGCACCAGCACGTCCAGGCCAAACACCGCCTTGAGGGGCTCCGGGCGCAGCACTTGCTGGGGCGAATCCAGGGCCACCGGCCTGCCGGACGCCAGCAGCAACAGGCGATCACAGTAACGCGCCGCCAGGTTCAGGTCATGCAGGATCACCAGCACCGCCGCGCCACGACCGGAAAATTCACGCACCGCTTGCAGAATGGTGTGCTGATGCAGCGGATCGAGCATGGACGTGGGTTCGTCCAGCAGCAGGATCTGTCCCGCCTCGCCCGGCCACAATTGCGCCAGTACCCGGGCCAGATGGACCCGCTGTCGCTCACCGCCGGACAAGCTCAGGTAATTGCGACCTTGCAAATGTGCGGCGTCCGCAGCCCGCAGCGCCAATTCGACAATTTGCCCGTCACGTATCCGGCCGCTCTGGTGGGGCAGCCGCCCGAGGCTGACGACTTCTTCAACACGGAATGCGAAATCCAGGGTCGAGGTCTGCGGCAATACCGCCAGGCGACGGGCGCGCTCGCTGCCTTCCCACTGGGCCAATGGCCGATCATCGAGCCAGACCTCTCCCTGTGCCGGACGCATTTCTCCACACAAACCGGCGAGCAGCGTACTTTTGCCCGCCCCATTGGGACCCAGCACACCCAGCACTTCGCCCGGAGTGAGCTGCAGATCAATATCCGCCAATACGGTTTTGTGGCCCCGGCGAATGTACAGGTTCTGCGCTCGCAACATCAGGCGCGCCCCCGCAACAAAAGATAAAGGAAAAACGGCGCGCCGATGAAGGCCGTGACGATGCCGATCGGCAGCTCAGCCGGGGCCAGCGCCAGACGCGCGACCAAATCGGCGAGCAGCAACAGGCTCGCCCCCGCCAGCACCGATGCCGGCAACAGGACGCGGTGGTCCGGCCCCGCCATCAACCGTACCAGGTGCGGCACCACCAGCCCGACAAAGCCGATCATGCCCGCCGCCGCGACGGCAGCCCCGACGCCCAAGGCGGTACAGAACACCAACTCTCGCTTGAGCCGTTCGACGTCGATGCCCAGATGGGCGGCTTCCGATTCGCCGAGCAGCAAGGCGTTAAGCGCCCGGGCGCGACGCGGCAGCCAGATCGCGACGCCGACGCTGACCAGCAACAACGGCCACAACCGCCCGTAGCTGGCACCGTTTAGGCTCCCCAGGTTCCAGAACGTCAGGGTGCGCAAGGTCGCATCGTCCGCCAGGTAAGTGAACAAACCGACCGCGGAACCGGAGAGCGCGGTCAAGGCAATGCCAGCCAAGAGCATGGTGGCGACATGCGTCTGGCCGTTGCGCCGGCCGAGGCGATAGACCAGCGCCGTGACTCCAAGCCCGCCGAGAAACGCACACAACGACAACACGTAAGGCCCCAACGCTTCGGGCACCCCGCCCAGCGCCGAGCCGGCGACGATGGCAAACGCGGCACCCAACGCCGCGCCACTGGACACGCCCACCAACCCCGGGTCGGCCAGCGGGTTACGAAACAATCCTTGCATCGCCACGCCAGACAGCGCCAACACTCCCCCCACCATCAGTCCCAGCAACGTGCGCGGCAGACGAATCTGGCCAAGGATCAGCTCGGCCTGCTCCAGGCCGTCGGCGGCCACCGGCAGACCCAACAGGCGCAGGGCGGCCCGCAAGGTATCGAATAAGGGCAAGCTCACCGGCCCCAACGCCAGGGACAGCCAGGTCGCCAGCAGACACAGCAGGCCCAGCCCAATAAACAACGTGCGCGGCTTGACCAGCGCCGTCATGGCACCTGGGCCGGATAGAACGCATTGGTCAGCTTCACCAGGCTTTGCGGCAAACGTGGGCTTAGTCCGCCCACCAGCAACGTTGGGTCCAGCTCCATGACGCGCCCGTCTCTGGCGGCGCGCGTCGAGGACAGGATCGGATTTTCCTTGAACAACGCCGCGCGCGCCTCTTCACCGCGCAAAGCACGATCGGCGAAGACCAGCACTTCAGGGTTCAGGCTGGCCAGGGTTTCAACGGAGAACGGTTTGTAACCGCTGTGGGTCGCCAGGTTGTGGCCGCCGGCCTGTTGCAGTAGCCAATCAGCGGCGGTGTCCTTGCCCGCGACCAGCGGCTTGCCGCCGGCGCTGCCCACCAACAGCAATACACCAGGCGCCTTTTGCTTGAGCCGGGCTTCATCCACCCTAACGCTATGCCGGGAAAGACTCTGTTGATAATCCTCGAACAATTCTCTAGCCCTGGACTCGGCTCCCAACAACTGACCCAGGTGACGCAGATTGTCCTGGAGCGCCGCCAGGCTTGGCGCCGCAGAGAACAGTTCGACCTGCACCCCGGCGTTGCGAATCTGCGCCAAAACCGGAGGCGGCCCCATTTCTTCGGTACCCACCAGGATTTGCGGACGCAAGCTCAGCACGCCCTCCGCCGATAGCTGCCGCTGATAACCGATACTGGGCAACGCTCGCAGCGATTCGGGATGCTGGCTGGTCGTGTCCACGCCCACCAGTTTCGATTCACCACCCAGCGCGCCGACCCACTCGGACAAGGCGCCGCCGGCGCTCACCCAGCGCTGCGCAAGATCGGCCGCCAACGCTCCCTGGCAGGCCAGCAAGACGATACAGAGCGCAGCAACGCGGACATTCAGGCGCATCGGGCAGCTTCCTCGAAGAAGTTTTCCACAGGGTCGGGCTTGGACAAGTATCCTCGACACCACCTGCGAAGGAGGCGCCATTTGATAATTGTTTTCATTTGACCGTCAAGCATGGCACTCGACAACATAGCCTTCAACGAGCCCGTCCTTATGACACCTAGAGACTCACATGAAATTTCTTTGTAGCACCGCCGAGCTGCCTGAAAGCGGCAGTCGCGGTTTCGACATGAATGGGCGCAAGGTCCTGGCCGTGCGGCGCGCAGGCCAGGCGTATGTCTATCTCAACCGCTGCCCGCACCGCGGCGTGCCGCTGGAATGGCAACCCGACCAGTTTCTCGATACCAGCGCCAGCCTCATCCAGTGCGCGACCCACGGCGCGCTGTTCCTGATCGAAAGCGGTGAGTGCGTCGCCGGCCCTTGCGCGGGGCAATTCCTGGCGGCGCTAGATTGCCGGGAGGACGATCAAGGCATTTGGGTCGAGCTGTAGTGGCTCAAGCAACACCGGCAGCGGACGATCGACCCACATCTGCTCCGGCGTCAGCGTGGCGCCATATGCCAACACTTCCACCCCGGCGGCCACGGCCTCGCGCAACGCCGCGGCGTACACCGGGTCGATTTCGTGCGCCGGCCGCACCGCATCGATGCCGCTCAGATTCACGCAATACAACTGCACCGCGCGCACGCCCTCCCGCGCCAGGCAAGCCAGCTCTCGCAGGTGCTTGGCGCCACGCAGGGTTACCGCATCGGGAAACGCCGCGACATTCGTCCCGTCGAAACCCAGCGTGACGCTTTTCACCTCGACCCAGGCCGAGCTGCGATCCGCGTAGTCGAGCCGAAAATCGATGCGGCTGTTCTCGACGCCATAGGCCACTTCCCGCTTGAGCCCTATGAACCCGTTCAGCTCACTGATGACACCGGCGCGCAGCGCTTCCTCGATCAACCCATTGGCCCGCGCGGTGTTGATACAGGCCAAGCGCCCCTGAGGGGTTTCGCCTATTTCCCAAGTGCCCGGCAACTTGCGTTTGGGGTCATTGGAGCGACTGAACCAGACGCGCGCGCCCTCGGCCATGCAATTGAGCATCGAGCCGGTGTTGGGACAGTGAATTGTCAACAGTTCGCCATGAACGGTCTCGATATCGGCGAGAAAACGTTTGTAACGTCGAATCAACCGTCCTTCTTCCAAGGCAGGGGAAAAGAGCATCAGCCTTGCCAGCTCCGCAGTCCGCGTTCAATTCGCTCCACCGCTTCTTGCAGCCGCGGCAGGCTTTGGGTGTAGGCGAAACGCACGTGATGACCGGCCTGATGACGACCGAAATCGAGCCCCGGCGTGAACGCCACGTGTTCGGTTTCCAGGAAGTGCTGGCAGAACGCGAAGGCATCTGCGCCGAAAGCGCTGATATCGGCATAAAGGTAGAACGCCCCTTGGGGCTCCACTGCGATGCCGAACCCCAGCTTACGCAACGCTGGCAGGAGAAAGTCACGACGCAGCGCGAACTCGGCGCGCCGTTGTTCGAAAATCGCAATGGTCGCCGGCTCGAAACAGGCCAAGGCCGCGTACTGGGCCATGCTTGGCGCACTGATGTAGAGGTTTTGCGCGAGCTTTTCCAACTCAGCGACGGCCGCCGAAGGCGCCACCAGCCAGCCCAGCCGCCAGCCGGTCATGCCGAAATATTTGGAAAAGCTATTAAGGACGAACGCATCGTCATCGACTTCCAGCACGCTGGCGGCGTCGGTGCCGTAGGTCAGGCCGTGATAGATCTCGTCGACAACCAGGTGCCCGTTGTGGGCCTTGATCGCCTTGGACAATCCCGCCAATTCATCCCGGCTGAGAATCGTCCCGGTCGGGTTGGCCGGGGAAGCCACCAGGGCACCGACGCTGTCCTGGTCCCAATGGCGATCCACCAGGTCCGGCGTCAACTGATAACGCACGTCCGGCCCCACGGGCACCAATTGTGCCGCGCCTTCGATCAGCCGCAGGAAATGACGGTTGCAGGGGTAGCCTGGGTCGGCCAATAGCCAATGTTTACCAGGGTCCACCAGCAGAGCACTGGCCAGCAACAACGCGCCGGAGCCACCCGGAGTAACCAGGACGCGCCGGGGATCGATCTCCACGCCGTAGCGCTGCGCGTAGAAACCGGCGATGGCTTCGCGCAGCTCGGGAATGCCCCGGGCCGCGGTGTAGCGGGTCTTGCCGGCGGCCAGGGCAGCCTGGCCGGCCTGGATGATCGGCTCGGCGGTAGTGAAGTCCGGCTCGCCGATTTCCAGGTGAATGACATCGTTCCCGGCGGCCTGCAGTTCGTTGGCGCGCGCCAGCAGCGCCATGACATGGAATGGTTCGATGGCACGGCTGCGTGCGCTGTAGGGCTGGGCCATTGGGCCGTCCTTCACGAAAAAAGAACCGATTCTACCCAACTCGGGAACGGGTGCGGGAACGAGCGCAAATCTAAAACGGTCCTAGCGCTAGCTGGAAATGACTCCAGCGTTAAACCCAGACTTGACTAAAATCAAGCATTGAGCAGGTTTGCAACACCACCGAACCGGACCCGATCATGTTTTACGGGCCCCAGCCGTGCCAGGCTCGACAACCGGGAGTAGCGCAGGCTGATTTGATCTGGTAAGTTCGCCCGCTTGCAGCCGCAGGGCCGGCAGGTGTCGGTGATGGAGCAATCCTGCGTAGTGGATTACAAGAGTAGAGGCGGTCCATTCATGCCCACCCAAGCAAAGCAGAATCAAAATCAGTCGCTCAGCGGGTTTGAGCCGTATGTCGCGAAAGAGGGCGAAGAGTACATGGGCGCCCCCATGCGCGCGCACTTCACCAAGATCCTGAACAAGTGGAAACAGGACTTGATGCAGGAAGTCGACCGCACGGTTGACCATATGAAGGACGACGCTGCTAACTTCCCCGACCCGGCCGACCGTGCCAGCCAGGAAGAAGAATTCAGCCTTGAACTGCGCGCTCGCGACCGTGAACGCAAGCTGATCAAGAAAATCGACAAGACGCTGCAACTGATCGAAGACGAAGAATACGGCTGGTGCGAGTCCTGCGGCGTCGAGATTGGCGTCAAGCGACTGGAGGCACGTCCGACCGCCGACATGTGCGTCGACTGCAAGACCCTCGCGGAAATCAAGGAAAAACAGGTCGGCAAGTAATCGCCGGGGCTGTCATCGAAACGGAGCGTTCATACGCTCCGTTTTTTGTTTGCGAGGCTCCCACCAAGCTTTGGTACATCCCCTGTGGGAGCGAGCTTGCTCGCGATAGCGGGCTGTCAGACGCATCAACGCTGGCTGATCCTCCGCTATCGCGAGCAAGCTCGCTCCCACAAGGAATAGGTTTTGTTGTCGAGATTGCATTCCTCCTGCCCGGAACCAGTAAATTCGCTCTATGACTGACTACACCGGACGCTTCGCCCCCACCCCCAGCGGCCACTTGCATTTCGGCTCGCTGGTCGCCGCCCTGGCGTCGTACCTCGACGCCCGGGCCGTGGGCGGACGCTGGTTGTTGCGCATGGAAGACCTCGACCCGCCCCGGGAAGAGCCCGGCGCGCAGGCGGCAATTCTCAAGGCGCTGGAAAGCTACGGCTTTGAATGGGATGGTGAAATGGTGCGCCAGAGCGACCGCCACGCCGCCTACCAGCAGGTCATCGATCGCTTGTTCAACCAAGGCCTCGCCTACGCCTGCACCTGTTCGCGCAAGCAACTGGAACCCTATCAGGGCATTTATCCGGGACTGTGCCGCAACGCAGGTCACAACACCGAAGGCGCCGCCATCCGCCTGCGCGTCCCCGAACTTGAATACCATTTCGTCGATCGGGTCCAAGGCGAATTCCGCCAGCACCTGGGCCGCGAGGCCGGCGACTTTGTGATTCGTCGCCGCGACGGGCTGTATGCCTACCAATTGGCAGTGGTCCTGGACGACGCCTGGCAGGGTGTCACCGATATAGTCCGAGGCGCCGACCTGCTGGATTCCACGCCGCGCCAGCTATACCTGCAAGAACTGCTTGGGTTGCCACAACCGCGCTATCTGCACGTGCCACTGATTACCCAGCCGGACGGGCACAAACTCGGCAAATCCTATCGTTCACCACCCTTGACGGCCGATCAGGCAACGCCTCTGCTGTTGAGAGCGCTGCGCGCACTGGGCCAGCAACCGGCATCGGAGTTGGTCGATGCCAGCCCACGGGAGTTGCTGGCCTGGGGCATTCGCCACTGGGATGCGGGAAAGATCCCACGCACACTGTCCCTGCCCGAAGCGCAAATACAGTGACGGCCCTTGCAGCCTGCCGCCTATCCGTTACCATCGCCGCACGTTTTCGGGCACGTGCATAAAAAAGAGAGGCCGGGATGTACATCTATCGCTTGGTCCTGCTCCTGGTAGTGGGGATTTACCTGTTCTCCCCAGCCATCATGGATTGGTGGATCGATGCCACGGGTGCCTGGTATCGGCCCTATCTGCTCTGGCTGATCCTGATCGTCGTGACCTTCATCCTGCAGAGCCAAAAAGATGCCGATGAGCTTTAGCCTGACCCAGATGATCCTGATCAGCGCAGCCTATCTGGCGGTGCTGTTCGGCGTGGCTTGGATCAGTGAACGAGGCATGATCCCCCGGGCAATCATTCGCCACCCGCTGACCTACACCCTCTCGTTGGGCGTCTACGCCAGTGCGTGGGCGTTTTATGGCACGGTCGGCCTTGCGTACCAATACGGCTATGGCTTCCTGTCCAGTTACCTCGGGGTGTCCGGCGCCTTCCTGCTGGCGCCGGTGCTGCTTTATCCGATCCTGAAAATCACCCGCACCTATCAATTGTCTTCGTTGGCCGACCTGTTCGCCTTTCGATTCCGCAGCACCTGGGCCGGTGCGCTGACCACCATCTTCATGCTGGTCGGCGTGCTGCCATTGCTGGCGCTTCAAATGCAGGCGGTCGCCGACTCCATCAGCATTCTGACCCACGAACCGGTGCAGCACCGGGTGGCGCTGAGCTTCTGCGTCCTGATTATCCTGTTCACGATTTTCTTTGGCTCGCGGCACATCGCCACGCGGGAAAAACATGAAGGCCTGGTGTTCGCGATCGCCTTCGAATCGGTGATCAAGCTGGTCGCCATCGGCGGCGTCGGCCTCTATGCCTTGTATGGCGTATTCGATGGCCCGCAGCAGCTCGAGATCTGGCTGTTGCAGAACCAGACCGCCCTCGCCGCGCTGCATACGCCGCTCCAGGAAGGCCCGTGGCGCACGCTGCTGCTGGTGTTCTTCGCCTCGGCGATCGTCATGCCGCACATGTACCACATGACCTTCACCGAGAACCTCAACCCGCGCTCGCTGGTCAGCGCGAGCTGGGGCTTGCCGCTGTTCCTGCTGTTGATGAGCCTGGCCGTGCCGCTGATCCTGTGGGCCGGCTTGAAACTGGGCGCCAGCACCAACCCGGAATATTTCACCCTCGGCATCGGCATCGCCGCCAACAACGAAGCCTTGGCGCTGCTGGCGTATGTCGGCGGCCTGTCAGCGGCCAGTGGCCTGATCATCGTGACCACCCTGGCACTGTCGGGCATGGCTCTCAACCACTTGGTACTGCCGCTCTACCAGCCTCCAGCCGAGGGAAACATCTATCGTTGGCTGAAATGGACCCGTCGCGCATTGATCGTCGCGATCATCATGGCCGGCTACGGTTTCTATCTGATGCTGGGCGACGGACAGGACCTGGCCAACCTGGGCATCGTCGCGTTCGTTGCAACCCTGCAATTCCTGCCCGGCGTCCTGTCAGTGTTGTATTGGCCGACCGCCAACCGCCGCGGCTTTATCGCCGGCCTGCTGGCGGGGATCGTGGTCTGGCTGGTCGCCATGCTGCTGCCGCTGCTGGGCAACCTGCAGGGTTTCTATATTCCGCTGTTGAACATGATCTACGTGCTCGACGACACCAGCTGGCACATGGCAGCCATCGCCTCGCTGGCGGCAAACGTGCTGATGTTTACCCTGATCTCGCTGTTCACCAATGCCAGCAGCGAAGAAGCCAGTGCCGCCGAAGCCTGCGCTGTGGATAACGTGCGCCGGCCCCAGCGCCGTGAACTGCACGCTGCCTCGCCCCAGGAATTTGCCACTCAACTGGCCAAGCCTCTTGGCGCCAAGGCCGCGCAAAAGGAAGTCGAACAGGCCCTGCGCGACCTTTACCTGCCATTCGACGAACGCCGTCCATACGCCTTGCGTCGGTTGCGGGATCGGATCGAAGCCAACCTGTCCGGCCTGATGGGCCCCAGCGTGGCCCAGGACATGGTCGAAACGTTCCTGCCCTACAAGGCCGGCGGCGAGAACTATGTCACCGAAGACATCCACTTCATCGAGAGCCGCCTGGAGGATTACCACTCGCGCCTCACCGGCCTGGCCGCCGAGCTGGATGCCTTGCGCCGTTACCATCGCCAGACCCTGCAGGAACTGCCGATGGGCGTGTGCTCCCTGGCCAAGGACCAGGAGATCCTCATGTGGAACAAGGCCATGGAAGAACTGACCGGGATTGCCGCGCAGCGGGTGGTCGGTTCCCGCCTGAGCACGTTGGGCGAGCCGTGGAAAGGCTTGCTGCAAGGCTTCATCGACCTGCCGGACGAGCATCTGCACAAACAACACCTGGCCCTGGACGGACAGACCCGCTGGCTGAACCTGCACAAGGCAGCGATCGACGAGCCTTTGGCGCCGGGCAACAGCGGCCTGGTGCTGCTGGTGGAAGACCTGACCGACACGCAGATGCTCGAAGACAAGCTGGTCCACTCCGAGCGCCTGGCCAGCATCGGTCGCTTGGCCGCCGGGGTGGCCCATGAAATCGGCAATCCGATCACCGGCATCGCCTGCCTGGCGCAGAACCTGCGCGAAGAGCGCGAGGACGATGGCGAGCTGACGGAAATCAGCGGCCAGATTCTCGAACAGACCAAGCGCGTATCGCGCATCGTCCAGTCGTTGATGAGTTTCGCCCACGCCGGCGGTCATCAGCACAACGACGAGCCGGTGTGCCTGGCCGAAGTGGCCCAGGACGCCATCGGCCTGCTGGCGCTCAACCGGCGCAACTTCGAAGTCCAGTTCTTCAACCTGTGCGACCCCGAACACTGGGTCGACGGCGACCCCCAACGGCTCGCCCAGGTGCTGATCAATCTGCTCTCCAATGCGCGCGACGCCTCACCGGCCGGCAGCGCGGTACGGGTCAAGAGCGAAGCTTTCGAACATACCGTCGACCTGATCGTCGAAGACGAAGGCAGCGGTATTCCACAGAACATCATGGACCGATTGTTCGAACCCTTCTTCACCACCAAGGATCCTGGCGAAGGCACCGGTCTGGGCCTCGCACTGGTCTATTCCATCGTTGAAGAGCATTATGGACAAATCACCATCGACAGCCCGGCCGATGTTCAGAGCCAACGCGGCACCCGTATTCGGGTGACCTTGCCGCGTCATGTCGAAGCGACGTCCGCTGTGAACTGAGACCGTCGAGAGAATCGAATCAATGCCGCACATTTTGATCGTCGAAGACGAAACAATCATCCGCTCCGCCTTGCGCCGCCTGCTGGAACGCAACCAGTACCAGGTCAGCGAAGCCGGTTCCGTGCAGGAAGCACAAGAACGCTTCAGTATTCCAACCTTTGACCTGATCGTCAGCGACCTGCGCCTGCCCGGCGCCCCCGGCACCGAGCTGATCAAGCTGGGCCAGGGCACGCCCGTACTGATCATGACCAGCTACGCCAGCCTGCGCTCGGCGGTCGATTCCATGAAAATGGGCGCGGTCGACTACATCGCCAAGCCATTCGACCACGACGAGATGCTCCAGGCCGTGGCCCGGATCCTGCGTGATCGACAGACGGCGAGCAGCCAGCCAGCGGAAGCGACGAACGGTAAGGCCGCGGCGTCCGGTAAGGTGGGCGCAAGCAACAGCAACGGCGAAATCGGCATCATCGGCTCTTGCCCTCCGATGCAGGACCTCTACGGCAAGATCCGTAAAGTGGCGCCGACCGACTCCAATGTGCTGATCCAGGGCGAGTCCGGCACCGGCAAGGAACTGGTGGCCAGGGCGCTGCACAACCTGTCCCGCCGGGCGAAGGCCCCGATGATCTCGGTGAACTGCGCAGCCATCCCGGAAAGCCTGATCGAGTCCGAATTGTTCGGCCACGAAAAAGGCGCATTCACGGGTGCCAGCGCCGGGCGCGCCGGTCTTGTTGAAGCAGCGGACGGCGGCACGTTGTTTCTCGATGAAATTGGCGAACTTCCTCTGGAAGCCCAGGCGCGGTTGCTGCGCGTGCTCCAGGAAGGCGAAATCCGCCGGGTGGGCTCCGTGCAATCGCAGAAGGTCGATGTGCGCCTGATCGCGGCGACCCACCGGGACCTCAAGAGCCTGGCGAAGATCGGCCAGTTCCGTGAGGACTTGTATTACCGCCTGCACGTGATCGCGCTCAAGCTGCCGCCGCTGCGCGAGCGTGGCGCGGACGTCAATGAAATCGCCAATGCCTTCCTGGCCCGCCAGAGTGCGCGTGTCAACCGCACCGACCTCAAGTTTGCCCCGGACGCCGAGCAGGCCATTCGTCACTACGCCTGGCCGGGTAACGTACGCGAACTGGAGAATGCCGTGGAGCGCGCGGTGATCCTGTGCGAGAGCCCGGAAATTTCCGCCGACCTGCTGGGCATCGATATCGAGGTGGGCGACCTGGACGATGAAGAATTCATCGGGCTCGCACCGCAGCAAAACGGCGCGAACAACACCAGCCACGAGCCCACCGAGGACCTGTCGCTGGAAGACTACTTCCAGCACTTCGTCCTTGAGCACCAGGACCACATGACCGAGACGGAGCTGGCGCGCAAGCTGGGCGTGAGCCGCAAATGCCTGTGGGAACGCCGGCAGCGCCTGGGTATTCCACGGCGCAAGACCGGGGCCACCAGCGAAAGCTGAGGTGCCCAGGTAACATCATTGGATGTGAAAAAACTGTTACCTCAGCTTTTTCACGTAACAAAAGCCGGGGTTTACGGTAACGAAATCCCGGCTTTTTTTTGCCCCGAGCAAACCGGAATAAGCATAGAACCCCCGTCTTTCCTGGGCCTTGCAAAAGTTGGCACGCACCCTGCTATAGCTTTGGTACAAGAACAACAACAAGCAATGCACAAGACAATAAAAATAAGACGAATCGACTCACGCACAATAAAAACAAGACGGCGAGAGGCGCAGCTAACTGATTCTTTTGGAGAGGCGTTGTATTTGGGGCTTGCCCCACAACCAGGCCGAGAACAATAAAAACTGTCTCAAGACAGGTGCCTGAACTGGTTGGATCGATTGATCACTGCAACACAGCGACCAAAGCAATCCGTTTGCTCTTGGCTCCCGATTGGGAGGGTCACGAAGGGAAGACCTCGTGATATGGGCGCTCAACAAAAACAAGAAGCCCAAAACCAATAATAAAAAAAGAGCACGCAACTAATTCTGGGGGAGCTTCGGCTCCCCTTGTGGTTTCTGTCGTTCAGCCTTCCCGCATCCTACAAGCCTGTCGCTCAACGCTTGCAACACAAAACGCCTGCGTCCTACACCATCCCTCGACTAAATGCTAGAATCCCCGCCCATCATGCGGTCATTCTTGGTTTTTGGCCGAATATTCCTTCAAACAGTGCATCCCATGCTGAAGAAGCTGTTCCAGTCATTCCGTTCTCCCTTGCGTCGTACGCAACACATACGCAGCACGCCTGAAGTGCTCAATAGCGGCCAGCATTCGTTGCAAAAGGCCCAATTCAGCCGTTACGCGGTGAACATCGTCGAACGCCTGCAGAACGCCGGCTACCAGGCCTACCTGGTCGGCGGGTGCGTGCGTGACATGCTGTTGAACATCACCCCCAAGGATTTCGACGTCGCCACCAGCGCCACGCCAGAGCAGATACGGGCCGAGTTCCGTAACGCACGGATCATCGGGCGTCGCTTCAAGCTGGTGCATATCCACTTTGGCCGCGAAATCATTGAAGTGGCGACTTTTCGCGCCAACCATCCGCAGAATGACGAAGACGAAGACAGCAACCAGTCTTCTCGCAACGAAAGCGGACGCATCCTGCGCGATAACGTCTACGGCACGCTGGAAGAAGACGCGCAACGCCGCGACTTCACCATCAACGCCTTGTATTACGATCCGGTCAGCGAACGCATCCTCGATTACGCCAACGGCGTACACGACATCCGCAATCGGCTCATCCGCCTGATCGGCGATCCCAGGCAGCGGTACCAGGAAGACCCGGTGCGAATGCTGCGGGCCGTGCGTTTCGCCGCCAAACTGGATTTCGGTATCGAGAAACACAGCGCCGCGCCTATCCGCGACCTGGCCCCCATGCTCAGGGAAATTCCTTCGGCTCGCCTGTTCGAAGAAGTGCTCAAGCTGTTCCTTTCAGGCAACGCCGCAGACACCTTCGAGATGCTCGTCGACCTGCAATTGTTCGACCCGCTGTTCCCAGCCAGTGCCGAGGCGCTGGAATACAACCCGACCTACACCCACACACTGATCAGCGAAGCGCTGATCAACACCGACCTGCGCATCAAGCAGAACAAACCGGTGACTCCGGCGTTCCTGTTCGCCGCTTTGCTCTGGCCGGCCCTCCCCGCCCGCGTCTTGCGCTTGCAAGAGCGCGGCATGCCGCCGATCCCAGCGATGCAGGAAGCCGCCCACGAGCTGATTGCCGAACAGTGCCAGCGCATCGCCATTCCAAAACGTTTCACGATGCCGATTCGCGAAATCTGGGACATGCAGGAACGCCTTCCCCGCCGCAGCGGCAAACGTGCCGACCTGCTGCTGGACAACCCGCGTTTCCGCGCCGGCTACGACTTCCTGCTACTGCGCGAAAGCGCGGGCGAGCAGACCGACGGCCTGGGCGAATGGTGGACCGATTACCAGGACGCCAACGATAGCGAACGCCGCGACATGATCCGTGACCTCAGCGGCAAGGACGACGGCACCGGCGGCCCGCGCAAGCGCCGACGCAGCAGCGGTGCCAAGCGCAAGCGCGCGGGTGTACCGAGCGCCTCGGGCGAGTAAGCGATGGAACGCATCTACATCGGCATGGGCAGCAACCTGGCCGAACCCGCAGGACAACTGCGCAGCGCCGTCGAAGCGCTGGCGCGACTGCCCGAGACCCGATTGGCAGGCGTCTCGGCGTTTTATCAAAGCGACTCGCTGCTTCCTGGCCAGCCACGCTACACCAACGCCGTGGCGGCGCTGGAAAGCAGCCTCGCACCGCTGGATCTGCTCGATGCGCTACAAGCCATCGAAACCGATCAAGGGCGTGAACGCCTGGAGCGCTGGGGCCCGCGGACGTTGGACCTGGATATCCTGCTGTTCGGCGATCGCCTGATCGACGAACCCCGTCTCAAGGTTCCTCATTACCATATGCAGGCCCGGGCCTTCGTGCTCTATCCCTTGGCAGAGCTGGCGCCCGCCGACCTGCGCCTCGCTGACGGACGCCGTCTCAAGGACCTGCTTGCGGCGTGCCCATTCGTCGGCCTGGAACGCTTGCCTCTTATCTGACGAAGACCATCCCCTGTGGGAGCGAGCTTGCTCGCGATGCCGGTGGATCAGTTGCCCCACCTGTAACTGACACAGCGCTATCGCGAGCAAGCTCGCTCCCAAGGATCCGGGACCCGGCAGTCAGATTCGAAACACGCCCCTGCGCTGAAACGCATCAGTAACCCCGGTAACACCCGGCGGTAACACATCCAATTGACTTCCCCGGTACTCCTCACGACTATAGGCGTCCCGTCGCCGCCAACGCGGCGCTAATGGGTGCAATCCAGGCCTTACAAGCACCGCGCATAGAAGGTGCGCCTGTATTGGAGCGCCTAATGAGGACTTTTTCATGCCAGCTATTACCCTGACCACGCTGCAAGGTCTCAAGCAGAAAGGTGAGAAGATCACCATGCTGACCTGCTATGACGCCACCTTCGCCAATGCCTGCAACGAGGCCGGAGTTGAAGTGTTGCTGGTGGGCGACTCCCTCGGCATGGTGCTGCAAGGTCATGACAGCACCTTGCCGGTGACAACCGCCGACATGGCCTACCATGTGGCCGCCGTCAAACGCGGTAACACCGATGCGCTGATCCTCGCCGACCTGCCCTTCATGGCCTATGCCACCCTCGAGCAAACCATGACCAACAGCGCCCTGCTGATGCAGGCCGGCGCGCACATGGTCAAGATCGAAGGCGCGTTGTGGCTGGCCGATTCGATCCGCTTGCTGGCCGAGCGTGGTATCCCGGTATGCGCACACCTGGGCCTCACCCCCCAGGCGGTGAATATCCTGGGGGGTTACAAGGTCCAGGGTCGCAGTGAAAACCAGGCGCGGCAGATGCGTGCCGATGCAATCGCGCTGGAACAGGCCGGGGCCGCCATGCTGTTGCTCGAATGCGTGCCCAGCGAACTGGCCCAGGAAATCACCCAGGCAGTGAGCATCCCGGTGATCGGCATTGGCGCCGGCAACGCCACCGACGGCCAGGTGCTGGTGCTCCACGACATGCTCGGGCTGTCGATCACCGGTCGCGTGCCGAAATTCGTGAAAAACTTCATGGCTGGACAACCCTCTATCCAGGCAGCCCTGCAGGCCTATGTCGCCGAAGTGAAGGCTGCGTCCTTTCCCGGCGCTGAGCACGGATTCTCCGCATGAACACCGTCAAGACCGTACGCGAACTCCGCGCCGCAGTGGCCCGCGCCCGCGGCGAGGGCAAGCGCATCGCTTTCGTGCCGACCATGGGCAACCTGCACAGCGGCCACATGGCCCTGGTGACCAAAGCCTCGCAACGAGCCGATTTCGTCGTGGCAAGTATTTTCGTCAACCCGCTGCAATTTGGCGCTGGCGAGGATTTGGACAAATATCCCCGCACCCTCGCCGCTGACCAGGAAAAACTGCTTCAGGCCGGTTGTCATTTGCTGTTCGCACCCGGTGTCGAGGAAATGTATCCCGATGGCATGGCCGGGCAGACCCGGGTCAGCGTCCCGCAGTTGTCCGAAGGATTGTGCGGAGCCAGCCGTCCGGGGCATTTCGAGGGTGTGGCGACCGTGGTGAGCAAACTGTTCAATATGGTCCAGCCGGACCTGGCAGTGTTCGGCCAGAAAGATTTCCAGCAACTGGCGGTGATCCGCGCATTGGTCCATGACCTGAACATGCCGATCCAGATTATCGGTGAGCCAACCGTCCGCGCCGAGGACGGCCTGGCGCTGTCGTCGCGCAACGGCTTCCTCAGCCCCGAGCAGCGCGCCGTCGCGCCCGTGGTCTATCGCGTCCTGAGCCAGATCGCTCAAGCCATCCAGCAGGGGCAACGGGATTATCCGGCGTTGATCGATGAGCAGCTCAAGCAACTCGAAGCCGCGGGCCTGCGCCCCGACTACCTGGAAATCCGTCACGCCAAGACCTTGCGTCCGGCCGTGAGCGAGGACCGCGATCTGGTGATCCTGGCCGCTGCTTTCCTGGGCACCACACGGTTGATCGACAACCTGCACCTGTATCTCGACGCGCCCGCCTGAACACCTCAGTCCGAATGTGGGAGCGAGCCTGCTCGCGATAACGGTAGATCAGTTGATATCGACTTTGACTGGCACACCGCTATCTCGAGCAGGCTCGCTCCCACAGGGGGATGTGGTATTCAACAGACTGCATTTGCAAATTCCAGCCGTATTGCCGCTCCCAAAGCCTTCGGGCAAACTGCCCGCCGTTTGGACCCGACCAGAGGAAACACTCATGCACGCCATCATGCTCAAGGCCAAGTTGCACCGCGCCGAAGTCACTCACGCCGTGCTCGATTACGAAGGCTCCTGCGCCATTGACGGTGAATGGCTGGACCTGTCGGGCATCCGTGAATACGAACAGATCCAGATCTACAACGTCGATAACGGCGAGCGCTTCACCACCTACGCGATTCGTGGCGAAGAAGGCTCGCGGATGATTTCAGTCAACGGCGCCGCCGCGCACAAGGCCAAGGTGGGCGATCGCGTCATCATCTGCGCCTACGCCCACTACAGCGAAGCCGAGCTGCTCAACTTCAAGCCTCGCATGCTCTACATGGCACCGGGCAACGAACTGAGCCATACCAGCAACGCCATTCCGGTTCAGGTCGCCTGACCGAAACCCTCTGCATCACCATACTTGTGTGGGAGCGAGCTCGCTCCCACAGTGGTTCATCAGGATCCACCGCGTTCCGTCTGTCGGCCCCTTCCATCCCCCGCTGTATAAAAAAGTACCGGGAAACTGTCAGACAAAGTCAAGACAGATCGCAACGCGAGGTTTACTGTAGTCGCCCTGCGCCTGGTGATCGTGTCGGTGCAGTTATCCGGAAGCCCGCTTCGAGCCGCGCCGGAATTTTTCGTGTACAAAAGGTCGTTCAAGTAAAAAGGAAACCCGCAGCGATGGCGTATTACCGAACTCCTCAAGACGTGACCGCTCTGCCCGCCTGGCAAGCGCTGAATGACCACCGCAAAGCCATGCAGGATTTCAGCATGCGCGAAGCGTTCAATGCCGATCCGCAGCGTTTCAACCAATTCACCTTGTCGAGCTGCGGCCTGTTTCTCGACTATTCGAAGAACCTGATCAACGCCCAGACCCGCGACCTGCTGGTGGGCCTGGCGAACGAAGTCGACCTCCAGGGCGCGATCAAGGCGCTGTTCGAAGGAGAAATCGTCAACGCCTCGGAAAACCGCCCCGCCCTGCACACCGCCTTGCGTCGCCCGGTCGGCGACAAGTTACTGGTCAATGGCGTCAACGTGATGCCAGACGTGCACAAAGTGCTGAACCAGATCACCGACCTGGTGGGCCGCATTCACGACGGCCTGTGGCGCGGTTACACCGAGAAGCCGATCACCGACGTGGTGAACATCGGTATCGGTGGCTCCTTCCTCGGCCCACAGCTGGTATCCGAAGCGTTGTTGTCCTATACGCATAAGGGCGTTCGCTGCCATTACCTGGCGAACATCGACGGCAGCGAGTTCCACGAGCTGACGATGAAACTGCGCGCCGAGACCACGTTGTTCATTGTCTCGTCGAAATCCTTCAACACCCTCGAAACCCTGAAAAACGCCCAAGCTGCACGTGCTTGGTACCTGGCCCAAGGCGGTTCGGAAGCGGAGCTGTATCGCCACTTCATCGCGGTGTCGAGCAACAACGCCGCCGCCGTGGCCTTCGGCATCCGCGAAGAAAACATCTTCCCGATGTGGGATTGGGTCGGCGGGCGTTACTCGCTGTGGTCAGCCATCGGCCTGCCGATCGCCCTGGCCATCGGCATGTCGAACTTCAAGGAATTGCTGTCCGGCGCCTATTCCATGGATCAGCATTTCCAGAGTGCGCCGTTCGAACAGAACATGCCGGTGCTGTTGGCATTGCTGGGCGTGTGGTACGGCAACTTCTGGGGTGCGCAGAGCCACGCGATCCTGCCGTACGACCACTACCTGCGCAACATCACCAAGCATTTGCAACAGCTGGACATGGAGTCCAATGGCAAGAGCGTCCGCCAGGACGGCACGCCGGTGTCCACCGACACTGGCCCGGTGATCTGGGGCGGCGTCGGCGCCAACGGCCAGCACGCTTACCATCAGTTGCTGCACCAGGGCACCCAATTCATCCCGGCCGACTTCATCGTGCCGATCGTCAGCTTCAACCCGGTTTCCGACCATCACCAGTGGCTGTACGCCAACTGCTTGTCCCAGAGCCAGGCGCTGATGCTCGGCAAGACCCGCGCCGAAGCCGAGGCCGAGCTACGTGAGAAAGGCGTCAGCGAAGCAGACGTACAGAAACTGGCCGCCCACAAGGTGATCCCGGGCAACCGTCCGAGCAACACCCTGGTGGTGGAACGCATCAGCCCGCGCCGTCTCGGTGCGCTGGTCGCGCTGTATGAACACAAGGTCTTCGTACAAAGCGTGGTCTGGGGCATCAACGCCTTCGACCAGTGGGGCGTGGAATTGGGCAAGGAACTGGGCAAAGGCGTCTACAACCGTCTGGTGGGCAGCGAGGAAAGCGCGGCCGAAGACGCCTCGACCCAAGGCCTGATCAATTATTTCCGCGGGCGTCATCGCGGCTGATCCCAGGTTTTGCATTGCCTTTGTGGGAGCGAGCCTGCTCGCGATAGCGGTCGATCAGTTAACACCTAAGTTGACTGACACACCGCATTCGCGAGCAGGCTCGCTTCCACAGTTGCTTATGGGTGACTTGAACCCTACGGCCACTGGGCGCATCTTTATATCTTGTCGCAAAACAAGAATAAGGAACCGTCATGTTCGATATCAGCCAGTACCCCCAAGCCGATGCCGTCCGCCGGGCTGCGCAACTGAGTCAAGACGAGTACAAGCGGCTCTACAAGGAATCCATCGAACACCCCAGCGCCTTCTGGGCCGAGCAGGCCACGCGCTTTCTCGACTGGATGACGCCGTGGCAGACCGTCCAGCGCTACGACCTCAGGAGTGGCGAAGCCAGTTGGTTCACCGGCGCCAAGCTGAACGTCAGCGCCAACTGCATTGACCGTCACCTGGAAGCCCGAGGCGATCAGACAGCGATCATCTGGGAAGGCGACAACCCTGCCGAATCGGCACAAATTACCTACAGCAAACTTCATCACCACGTTTGCCGACTGGCCAATGTGTTGAAAAGCCGTGGGGTGAAGAAAGGCGACCGGGTATGTATCTACATGCCGATGATCCCGGAGGCGGCGTACGCCATGCTCGCCTGCACCCGCATCGGTGCGGTGCATTCGGTGGTGTTCGGTGGATTCTCGCCGGATTCACTGCGCGACCGGATCCTCGACGCCGACTGCCGCACCGTCATCACCGCCGACGAAGGCGTACGCGGTGGGCGCTTCATACCCCTCAAGCGTAATGTCGACAAGGCGCTGCAAAGCTGCCCGAACGTCAGCACCGTGCTGGTGGTCGAGCGCACCCAGGGCGAGGTGGATTGGGTCGAAGGCCGTGATCTCTGGTATCACCAGGCCACCCATGAAGTGAGCGACGATTGCCCGCCCGAGCCGATGGACGCTGAAGACCCTCTGTTCATCCTCTATACGTCCGGCAGCACCGGCAAGCCCAAGGGCGTGCTGCACACCACCGGCGGCTATCTGCTGCAAGCCGCGATGACTTTCAAGTACGTGCTGGACTACCGCGACAACGAAGTGTTCTGGTGCACCGCCGACGTCGGCTGGGTCACCGGCCACAGCTATATTGTCTACGGCCCGCTGGCCAACGGCGCCACCACGCTGATCTTCGAAGGCGTGCCGAGCTACCCGAGCAGTTCGCGGTTCTGGCAGGTAATCGACAAACACCAGGTCAATATCTTCTACACCGCGCCGACCGCCCTGCGCGCCCTGATGCGCGAAGGCGCCGCCCCCTTGCAGGAAACGTCTCGCAAGAGCCTGCGATTGCTCGGCAGCGTCGGTGAGCCAATCAACCCCGAGGCGTGGGAATGGTACTTCAACGTCGTCGGCGAGCAGCGCTGCCCGATTGTCGATACCTGGTGGCAGACCGAAACCGGCGGCATCATGCTCAGCCCCTTGGTGAGCGCGCCAAGGCTCAAGCCGGGCTGCGCCACTCGGCCGATGTTCGGCGTGCAGCCGGTGCTGCTGGATGAGACCGGTAAGGAGATCAGCGGGCCGGGCAGTGGCGTGCTGGCGATCAAATCCAGCTGGCCGGCACAGATTCGTAGCGTCTACGGTGACCATCAACGCATGGTCGATACGTACTTCAAACCCTACCCCGGCTATTACTTCACCGGCGACGGCGCCCGCCGCGACGAAGACGGCGACTATTGGATCACCGGACGTATCGACGACGTCATCAACGTCTCGGGCCACCGCATCGGCACCGCCGAAGTGGAAAGCGCGCTGGTGTTGCACGACAACATCGCCGAGGCGGCCGTCGTTGGTTATCCCCACGACCTCAAGGGCCAGGGCATCTATGCGTTTGTCACGCCAATGGACGGCGTCGAGGCCAACGACGCGTTGAAGCAAGAGCTGCTGGCCCATGTCAGCAAGGAAATCGGCAGTTTCGCCAAGCCGGAGCTGATCCAGTGGGCGCCGGCGCTGCCGAAGACCCGGTCAGGCAAGATCATGCGCAGGATCCTGCGCAAGATCGCCTGCAACGAGCTCGACAGCCTGGGTGACACCTCGACCCTGGCCGACCCGAGCGTGGTGGAGGGTTTGATCGACAAACGCCTGAACCGCTGAGACAACATAAACCCCGTGGCGAGGGAGCTTGCTCCCGCTCGGCTGCGCAGCAGACGCAATCGCTATCGCCCCTTTGAAAAAGGGGGCGCTTCGCACCCCAGCGGGAGCAAGCTCCCTCGCCACAAAAAGCGCTGCCTGACGCAAATCTGCAGACAATACCCGAGTATCCATAACTGCTAAACTCCCGCGCCTCATTTCTCTAAGGCGCGCCCGGCATGTCTTCCTTGAATCTGGCGCTGCGCGCCGCCCTCGACCAGCGCCAGGCCCTGCTCGACCAACTGCACCAGCAAGGCACCGATTGCTATCGCCTGTTCCACGGCAGCCAGGAAGGCGCGCCGGGCCTCACCGTCGACCGCTATGGCCCGCAACTGCTGGTGCAGAGTTTCCATCAGTCGCTGGAACTGGAACCCTTGCTGCAGCTGCACGGCATCGTCAATGAACACCTGAACCTCGACACCCTGCTGGTCTATAACGACCGCTCCCGGGGCAATTCGCGTATCGACCGTCAGGACAGCGTCTACCAGGCCGATGAGGCCGCCCTGCAAGACCTCGTCGGGCATGAGTGGGGTTTGAACTACCGCGTCCGCGGCCGCCATGCCGGGCAGGATCCGTTGTTGTTTCTCGACTTGCGCAACGCGCGCGGCTGGGTCAAGGCGCATAGCCGGAACAAAAGCGTGCTGAACCTGTTTGCCTATACCTGTGGTGTAGGGCTCAGCGCGGCGGCCGGCGGGGCGCGGGAGGTCTGCAACCTGGACTTTGCCGAAGGCAATCTGGCGGTGGGCCGCGAGAATGGCCTGCTCAATCCCGAGCTGCCGACGATGGAATTCGTGCAATCGGATTATTTTCCAGCGATCCGCCAACTGGCCGGCCTGCCCGTCAGCCAACGGCGCGGACAGAAACTTCCGAGTTACGTGCGCCTGGAACAGCGCCAGTACGATCTGGTGCTCCTCGACCCACCCGCGTGGGCCAAGAGCGCATTCGGCACCGTCGATTTATTGCGCGACTACCAGAGCCTGCTCAAGCCGGCGCTGCTCGCTACCGCCGACGATGGCGTGCTGATCTGCTGCAACAACCTGGCGAAAGTGCCCATGGAGGGCTGGCGTGAACAAGTCCTGCGTTGTGCGCAAAAGGCTGGTCGCCCGGTCCGCGAGTGGAGCGTGCTGGCGCCCGGCGACGATTTCCCGTCGCGGGACCTACAGCCACCGCTCAAAACGCTGATTCTTCAATTCTGAGCACGCCTCAGCGATCCCACCAAAAAAACGGACAAATCTCATAAAACACAGTGGCTTCGGAACCGTAAACGCATGCCATACTCCAAGGCACTCCGATTCATACCAGACGAAGCCACACATGCCCAAAGGATTGATTCGCGCTTTCGGCGCCCTGTTGACCGCACTGGCCCTCTACAGCCTGATGGGTTTCCTGATCTTGCCGGGCATCGCCCTGCGCATCGTCAATCAGCAACTGGCCGCCCACGCCACGGTGCCGGCCCAGATCCAGCGTATCGAACTCAACCCCTTCAGCCTTGAATTGACCTTGTGGGGCCTGATCGTCGGCGAGCCGGGCAAGGAGCAGGTCGGCTTCGAACGCCTCTACGCCAACCTGCAAGTCGACAGCCTGTGGACGGGCGCCCTGCACCTGGCGGACATCGAACTGGACAAGCCCAAGACCGAAGTGTTGTTCGCCAAGGACGGCCAATTGAACCTGCTGGGCCTGTTCAAACTGCCACCCAGCGAGCCGACCCCGGCCGATCCGGATGCCAAGCCGTTTCCCCTGCGGGTGGATCGGGTCAGGCTTGCCAGCGGCTACGTGCATTTCCAGGACCTGCGCCCCAGCGAGCCCATCGAGTTTTTGTACGACGCCCTCGATTTCGAGCTGAAAAACCTCAGCACCCTGCCCGACGACAGCGCAGACATGACATTGGTGGCCGCGGGCCCCGAGGGTGGGCAGATCGACTGGACGGGCAATTTCAGCCTCGCGCCAATTGCCTCCGAGGGCACGCTGAAAATTACCGATGGACAGATGAAAGCCTGGTGGCCCTACGTGCGTGACGCGGTGCCCCTGGTGTTGGAAAACGGCGTGCTGAACCTCAGCACCGACTACAAGCTCAACCTCGCCCAGGGGACGCAATTGCTGCTCAGCAACGCAGCGGTCAGCGTCGCGCCGTTCGCCATGAAGGCGCCTGACGGCCGTCCATTGGCACGGCTGGAGCGCCTGGACGTAAGCGAAACCTCCGTGGACCTGGCGAAGCAGCAGGTCATCGTCGGCAAGATCCGCAGTCAGAAGCTGGAAACCTGGGCCGCTCGGGAAGCGGACGGACAATTGGACTGGCAGAAGCTCTTCGCCAGCCAGCCAGCCAAACCGCAGGTCAAGGCCGAACCCGCCTCGGCCCCGGCAGCCGCCGACTCGCCCAAGCCTGAGCCGACAGCACCCAGCAAACCGTGGCAAGTGCTGCTCAAAGACGTGCAGTTGCGCGATTACCAGGTGCACCTGGCCGACCGTCAGGCACAGCCGCCCGTAGCCTTGGAGGTTGGCCCACTGAACCTCGACCTGCAAAACTACGACACCCTCAACGGCTCGCCCTTCAACCTGAAGCTGGATACCGGGCTGGGCAAGCAGGGCAAGGTACTTGCCGATGGCGTGGTCAACCTCAACCCGGTCACCGCGAAGCTCAACGTCAAGACCCAGGACATCGACCTGCGAGTCGCCCAGGCCTACATCAACCCGTTCATTCGCCTGGAGCTACGCTCCGGGATGCTCGGCAGCGACCTGGTGGTGGATCTCAAGAGCACCGAGCCGTTGGCATTGGCCGTCACCGGCCGCGCCCAGGTCGACCAGTTGCACACCCTCGATACGCTCAAGACCCGCGACTTCCTCAAATGGCAACGCCTTGAACTCCAGGGCCTCAACTACCAGCATGGCGACAGCCTGTCGATCGCCAAGGTCAATCTGCTCCAACCCTACGCGCGGTTCATGATCAATGACGATCGCACCACCAACGTCGACGACCTGTTGATCCCGCAACCCGCCGACGGCACGGCCAAGAACAGCGGGGCCAAACCGGCATCGAAGGAAAAGCCGCTGGGCATTCACGTCGGAGCCATTGCGATCAATGACGGTTCGGCCAATTTTGCCGACTTCAGCCTGACGCCGAACTTCGCCACGGCCATCCAGCAGCTCAACGGAGAGATCGGCACCATCGACAGCCGCCAGGCCAAGCCCGCCACCGTGGACGTAAAAGGCAAGGTCGACCGCTACGCACCGGTGACCATAAAGGGCGCGGTCAACCCCTTCGACCCGATGGCCAGTCTCGATATCGCCACCAGTTTCAAGCGGGTCGAATTGACGACCCTGACGCCCTACTCCGGCAAGTTCGCCGGCTATCGCATCCGCAAGGGCCGGCTCAACCTCGACCTGCATTACCGGATCACCAAGGGCCAGCTCCAGGCCGACAACAAAGTCGTGGTCGAGCAATTGCAATTGGGCGAAAAGGTCGACAGCCCGGACGCCGTGAGCCTGCCGCTGAAGCTGGCCGTCGCCCTGCTCAAGGACTCCGAGGGCAGGATCTCCATTGAACTGCCGGTCTCCGGCAACCTCAACGACCCGCAGTTCAGCGTGATGCCAATCGTCTGGCAAACCCTGCGCAACCTGGTGGTCCGCGCTGCCCAGGCACCGTTCAAGCTCATCGGCGGGCTGGTGGCCGGCGGCGGTTCGGAAGACTTGGGCAGCGTGGCGTTCGCCCCCGGGTCAAGCGACCTGAGCCAGGACAACGAAAGCGTGTTGTTGAAGTTGTCCGAGGCCTTGGGCAAACGTCCGGAACTGCGCCTGGAGATCGAGGGCACCGCCGCCCAGAGCAGCGACGGCCCGCTGCTCGCTGCCCAGCGCCTGGAACGCGAATATCAGTACAACTACTACAAGATACTGCAGCGCCGAGGCGATAAAGTCCCGGCCAAGGCTTCCCTGTTGCAAGTACCGGAAGACGAAAAAGCCCCGCTGCTGGAAGGTATCTACCGCACCCGCCTGAAGACCCAGCCACCGGCTGAATGGACGCAACTGGACAAACAGGCCCGCATCGACAAGCTCCGTGAAGGCGTCATCAAGTTCTGGAGCGGTAGTGATGTACTGTTGCGCGAACTGGGCCAGGAGCGGGCCAGCAGCATCAAGGATTTCCTCGTGGACAAGGGCAAGCTGGCCGATGACCGCGTGTACTTCATTGACGCCAGCCTGGGCCAGGCCGAAAAGGACGGCACCGTCATTACGCCAATGCATCTGGATGCGGAATGAAATGAAGTATTGGTACGGATTCAGCCTGAGTCTGCTGCTATTGGCAGCGGGCCAGGCCACAGCCGCCAATACGTTGCGCTGTGGCAGCCATTTGATCAGCATCGGTGATCGTACGAGCGAGGTGCTGCAAAAATGTGGACAGCCTGCAGCGCGTGATGATCTGGGCTACAAACGCAGCGTCAACCGCCGGGAGGAGTATCCGGTGGAGGAATGGACTTACGGACCCCGTAGCGGGATGTACCAGTACTTGCGCTTCGAGAGGAATCGGCTGGTGGAGATTACCAGCAAGCGTGGGCGGTGATTGGTTGGGCTATTCCAGGGTATCTGCAGCGACAGTGCCTACGCCTTCGCGAGCAGGCTCGCTCCCACAGGGGCCGGGTTGTTTCTGGAAGAATGCGATCAAATGTGGGAGCGAGCCTGCTCGCGAAAGGGACTACCCGGTTTCCCTGACTGGCTCACATTCTCTACTTCCCAAAATAGAACAGGCCCCCGGCACGAATGCCGGGGGCCTGTAATGGCCACGTCCATGTGGCCTTTCGCATGAACTCCAAAGCATCGGCAAGCGTAAAACACAGCCCGCTTGCCGCGCCTTCTCCCGTCCAGGCGAGAAGCCTTGCCTTACTCGGATTTCAGGCCATCGGCCGACACATCACGTACGCCTTTGATTTTCTTGGCGATCGCGACGGCGGTGTCTTTCTGGGCATCGCTCAACACAGCGGTCGAAGACAGGGACACGACGCCCTTGTTGGTTTCAACCTTGATGTCGGAGCCTGGAATGCCTTTCTCGGTCACCAGGTCGGCCTTGACCTTGGTGGTGATCCAGGTATCGGAAACGTCTTCCTTAGCCTCTGTCACTTCGCCCGCAGCCAGCATCATCGGGGCCTGAGTTGCTTGAGTGGTCTCGGCGAAAGCGCTAGCCATGGTCAGGGTCAGTGCAGTGGCAGCAGCGGCAGTGATAGCGAACTTCTTCATACGAGTAACTCCTGTTTTTCTCAGAAACTGCCGAAATTGCATCGCGGCAGGTTGTCAGGAGTAGTGCGAAGGCTGTGCCAGTTTTGAAACAACGTGAAAGTAGTTATAAATCAATAAGTTAAGCGAAGCGGTTATTTTCATAATCATGCAAATTGCATGACCGAGGGATTTGGTACATGCAACATGCGGGTTTTGCCGGATTGCTAAGCTCATGAATTACCGAGGTTATTTCGATATTGAAGATTTACCTCCGCTAAATGACAAAGCCCCGCTGATGCGGGGCTTTGGTTAGTCTCGCAACAACTGTCAACCCGCTGCCGCGCCAGCCGCTGCTGTGCAACCGCCCGCAGGCAAGAACTCTTCCGCAACGTTAGAAGTACATGTCCAGGCACCTGTCCCGGCACGGCTGAGAATGATCGTCTTGCCTATGATGGAGGCAGGTGCCTCTTTGATAGTGCAAGTGATGCTGGCCGTCCCAGCGGCCGCGTCACCCCCAATGGTCATCGTGCAGTTATTGCTCGACGCCGGTACGCCCGTGTTGGCAGCGGTTGGCGTTGTACCTTTATTCAGAAGGTCTTCAACCGGCACCTTCAATGAAGAAGCTTCCGCCAGCCCGACCGTCACCTTCGCCCGCGCCTGGTACTTCGAGTACTGCGGCAACGCAAACGTCGCCAGGATCCCAATGATCGCCACCACGATCAGCAGCTCGATCAGTGTAAAACCCTTTTGCTTATTCATAGACATCTCCCGTGCATGAGTCGAAATCTCATGACCTGAAACGGTCATTGCAGGGCACATGCCAACCCTGGAAGCCCCACCAGCCCAGGCTTTCCCTGCCGCATGAGATCAACGTTCTACCCCAACAGCCGCACTATCTGACGCTTTTTGTCACCTCTGATCGCTGGTCAGCCACCGATGCTTGACTAGGCTATAAATCATGAACAGTCCGCGTCCGGTATCCCCATGAATGACATCGCCCTCAGCGGCCTGGCCAAGCAATTGGTGTTGGCTGAACTGATCACCGAACAAAGCGCGCAGCAGGCTTTTCAACAGGCCCAGCGCAACCGAGTGCCCCTGGTCAGCTACCTGGTGCAAAACAAACTGATCCAGAGCCGCCAGGTGGCGGAAATCGCCTCCGAGCATTTTGGTATCGCCCTGCTGGACCTCAACAGCCTAGACAAAGACAACCAGCCCGCCGGCCTGGTCAGCGAAAAACTGGTGCGCCAGCATCACGTACTGCCGCTGTGGCGGCGCGGCAACAAGCTCTATGTGGGCATTTCCGACCCCACCAATCACCAAGCCATCAACGACATCCAGTTCAGCACCGGCCTGACCACCGAAGCCATCCTGGTGGAAGACGACAAGCTCAGCGATGCCATCGAAAAATTCTTCGAATCCAGCAGCACCGGCCTGGAGGGCATGGCCGACGTCGATCTCGACGGCCTGGACATCGAGTCGATCGACGACCGCAAGCAGGACACAATCGCGGGGCAGGACGGCGACGATGCGCCGGTCGTGCGTTTCGTCAACAAGATGCTGCTGGACGCGATCAAAGGCGGCTCTTCCGACCTGCACTTCGAGCCTTATGAGAAAACCTACCGGGTGCGGGTGCGTACCGACGGCATGCTGCGGGAGGTCGCCAAGCCTCCCATCCAGCTAGCCAACCGCATTGCCGCGCGCTTGAAAGTCATGGCGAGCCTGGACATTTCCGAGCGACGCAAACCCCAGGACGGTCGACTGAAGATGCGCCTGTCGAAGACCAAGTCCATCGACTTCCGGGTCAATACCCTGCCCACGCTGTGGGGGGAAAAAGTGGTGATCCGGATCCTCGATCCCTCCAGCGCGCAAATGGGCATCGATGCCCTGGGCTATGAGCCGGAACAGAAAGACCTGTACATGACAGCCCTGAAGCAACCACAAGGGTTGATCCTGGTGACCGGGCCGACCGGCTCGGGCAAGACCGTGTCGCTCTACACCGGCCTGAACATCCTCAACACCGTGGACATCAATATCTCCACGGCGGAGGACCCGGTGGAAATCAATATGGAAGGCATCAACCAGGTCAACGTGAACCCGCGCCAGGGCTTGGATTTCGCCCATGCCCTGCGCTCGTTCCTGCGTCAGGACCCGGACGTGATCATGGTCGGCGAGATCCGTGACCTGGAAACCGCCGAAATCGCCATCAAGGCCGCCCAGACCGGGCATCTGGTGCTGTCCACCCTACACACCAACAGCGCCGCCGAGACACTGATCCGCCTGCAGAACATGGGCATCCCCGGCTTCAACATTGCCACGGCGGTCCACCTGATCATCGCCCAGCGCCTGGCGCGCAAGCTGTGCGCACAGTGCAAGAGAACCATCGAGATTCCCGAGGAAACCCTGCTCAAAGAGGGTTTCCCCCGGGAACGCATCGGCTCATTCACGATCTATGAGCCGGTCGGTTGCGAACAGTGCAACAGCGGTTACAAAGGTCGCGTGGGGGTATACGAAGTGGTGAAGAACACGCCAGAGCTGCAACGATTGATCATGGCCGAGGGCAACTCCCTGGAAATCGACCTGCAGATGCGCAAGGACGGCTTTAACGACTTGCGCACCTCGGGGCTGTTCAAAGTGATGCAAGGCATCACCAGCCTCGAAGAAATCAACCGGGTCACCAAGGATTGAACATGGCGGTCAAGGCAGTAAAAACCGACGTGTACACGTGGGAAGGCAAAGACCGCAAAGGCACGAAAATGTCCGGCGAACTGACCGGCCAAAGCCCGGCACTGGTCAAGGCACAGTTGCGCAAGCAGGGCATCAACCCGGGCAAGGTTCGCAAAAAGTCCACCTCGATATTCAGCAAGGGCAAGCGCATCAAGCCGTTGGACATCGCCCTGTTCACCCGCCAGATGGCGACGATGCTCAAGGCCGGGGTGCCGCTGTTGCAGGCGTTCGACATCATTGGCGAGGGCTTCGACAACCCGAATATGCGCAAGTTGGTGGACGAGGTGAAGCAGGAGGTCGCCGCCGGTAACAGCTTCGCCGCCTCGCTGCGCAAATGCCCCCAGTATTTCGACGAGTTGTACTGCAACCTGGTAGATGCCGGTGAGCAGGCCGGTGCCCTGGACACGCTGCTGGACCGCGTCGCGACCTACAAGGAAAAAAGCGAGGCCCTCAAGGCCAAGATCAAGAAAGCCATGACTTATCCTGCCGCGGTGATCGCCGTTGCCGCCGTGGTCACAAGCATCCTGCTGATCAAGGTCGTGCCGCAGTTCGAGTCGGTATTCGCAGGCTTTGGCGCAAAGCTGCCGGCCTTCACGCTGATGGTCATCGGCTTGTCGGAGTTCTTGCAAGAGTGGTGGTGGATGTTGCTGGGCGGGCTGGTGGGTGGGTTCTTCGGCGTGAAATATGCGCTCAAGCGTTCCCAGGCATTTCGTGACTGGCGAGACAAATGGCTGCTCAAGCTGCCCTTGATCGGCACCTTGATGTACAAGTCCGCCGTGGCTCGCTACGCCCGTACGCTGTCGACGACCTTTGCGGCCGGCGTGCCGTTGGTCGAAGCCCTCGATTCCGTGTCGGGCGCCACCGGCAACGTAGTGTTCAAGCGCGCGGTACAACGCATCCGGCAGGATGTCTCGACCGGCATGCAGTTGAATTTTTCAATGCGCGCTTCCGGCGTTTTCCCGAACCTGGCGATTCAGATGACCGCCATCGGCGAAGAATCAGGCGCGCTGGATGACATGCTCGACAAGGTGGCGAGTTTTTATGAAGCCGAGGTGGATAATCTGGTGGACAACCTCACCAGCCTGATGGAACCCTTCATCATGGTAATCCTGGGGGTGGTGGTCGGTGGCCTTGTGGTTGCCATGTACATGCCCATCTTCCAACTCGGCTCTGCGATCTGACATGCCCCTGAGCGAATTCTTCGTGCTTTACCCATTGGCTTTCATGCTGACCGCATTGCTGCTCGGGCTGATCGTCGGCAGCTTTCTCAATGTGCTGGTGTGGCGCCTGCCCAAGATGCTCGACCGTGAATGGCGCCTGCAAGCCCAGGACCTGCTGGGCCTGCCGACGCAAGCCCCTGGCCCGGTCTACAACCTGATGCTGCCTCATTCCCAATGCCCTCATTGCGGCCACCGTATCCGGGCGTGGGAAAATATTCCGCTGCTGAGCTACCTCATGTTGCGCGGCCGTTGTTCGAGTTGCGCCGCGCCCATCGGCAAGCGCTACCCACTGACCGAACTGGCCTGCGGCGCGCTGTCGGCTTTCGTTGCCTGGCATTTCGGCTTCGGCTGGCACGCCGCGATGGCGATGGTGCTGAGCTGGGGCCTGCTGTCCATGAGCCTGATCGACGCCGAGCATCAGCTGCTGCCCGATACCCTCGTACTGCCGTTGTTGTGGCTGGGGCTGATCGTCAACAGCTTCGAGCTGTTCGTCTCGCTGAACCAGGCATTGTGGGGCGCGGTGGCGGGTTATCTGGCGCTGTGGTCGGTGTTCTGGGTCTTCAAACTGATCACCGGCAAGGAAGGCATGGGCTACGGCGATTTCAAGTTGCTGGCGATGCTGGGCGCCTGGGGGGGCTGGCAAATCTTGCCGCTGACGCTGTTGCTGTCCTCGCTGGTGGGCGCCGTCGTCGGCATTATTGTGCTGCGCATGCGGGACGCGCCGGCCTCGACACAAATCCCTTTCGGCCCCTATCTGGCCATCGCCGGCTGGATTGCGCTGCTCTGGGGTGGTCAAATAACCGACTTCTATTGGCAGTCAGTCGGTTTCTAATGAACAGCCCTGCGAAAAAACCCTGGATTCTCGGCCTGACCGGCGGCATCGGCAGCGGCAAGAGCGCGGCCGCCCAGCACTTCATCGACCTGGGCGTGCACGCGATCGATGCCGATCATGCGGCGCGCTGGGTGGTCGAACCCGGACGCCCGGCACTGGCAAGCATTGCCGAGCACTTCGGCCCTGGCGTGTTGCAGGCAGACGGCGCGCTGGATCGCTCGGCGCTGCGCACGCTGATCTTCGAGAATGCCGATGAGCGTCGTTGGCTGGAAAAGCTGCTGCACCCGCTGATTGCCGAGGAAATTGCCCATCATCTGGGGCAGGCCCAATCGCCCTACGCGATCCTGGTGTCACCGCTGTTGATCGAGTCGGGACAATACGCAATGACCCAGCGGATCCTGGTGATCGACGCGCCTGAACAACTGCAGATCGAACGCACCTTGCAGCGCGACCAGACCAGCGAACAGCAGGTCCAGGCGATCCTCAAGGCCCAATCAAGCCGTCAGGACCGCCTGAACCATGCCGACGATGTGGTGGTCAACGACCGCGATCTCACTTGGCTGCACAGCGAGGTCGAGCGCCTGCATCACTTTTACCTTACCTTGCGTGGAGGCCAACCATGAGCCAACCCCCCATCGTCGATTGCCCAACCTGTGGCGCCCCGGTCGAGTGGACCCCTGAAAGTAAATTCCGGCCATTCTGCTCAGATCGCTGCAAGCTGATCGACCTGGGCGCCTGGGCGTCGGAAGAACACAAGATCCCCGTGGCCCCGGATGCCGAGGATGAGTTGTTCAGCGAAGACTTCAACCCTCGTTCCCACCATTAAACAGCGCAATCAAGGCTTGTCGTCGTCGTTCCAGGGTGCCGACAGGTAGCGCGTGCGGTTGAAAGTCTCCAGCCATTCGGGGCTGAACACCACCAACGCGCTGACCACCATGCCGTTGATGAAAGCCTCGGGAAAAATGATCAGCCAGAGGTAGCCGATGAAATCCCCCAGCCAGTAAGGCATGGCAAATATGCCGTCATGCCAGAGCAGGCCCAGCCCCAGCAGCAGGCAGACCAGCGCCGAAAGCGCGGCAGCCAGGAACCCCGAGCAGAAGATATACACAAACAGGTTGCGCGGCTGGGCACGCTCCACCAGGATCGCGCAACACTCAGTGATCAGCACTGGCAGGAGAACCAACAGCGCGCCGTTGATGCCGACCGCCATCATGTCCTGACGGCCCAGCAGCACCAGCGCGAGCTGCGCGCACAAGCCACCAAGGATCGCCAGCGGCCAGTCCAACAGCAGAGTCACCGCGGTCAGGCCGATGAAGTGATACGAAACGCCCGTGTCGAAGTCTCGTCGCACCAGCCACAACATGAACAGCGCGAACACCGTGCCGAACAACAGATGCTGGCGACGACCGTCGGTAAACAGCTCGACCCACGGAGCACGCGCCACCGCCCAGGCCAGCGCCGGCACATAGATCAGCCAGCCGGCCACCAAGGTCTGCGACGAGAGCAATTCGGCTCCGATCATCGATCTACTCCTTTGGCATGCCCGTGCAACACAGACCCCGTGGTCGCCCCGAGATTCAAGCTGGCAGTCTACACCTCCCCACGGGACGCCATTAATCAACGCAACGCTTTGGGCTTGTAGCAATTGAACGCTAAGCTTGGGTTCATGGATGATTCCGATTATTTACGCCTGCTGACCATCGCGGCCGAGCAGGCCAACGCCTTTCTCTCCAACGCCCGCAAATGGGAGCGTGAGCGGTGGGTCTGCCAGCGCCTGTTGCAAGGGCTCAACGTGCCTTATCGCGCCGACGAATTCGCTCCGGCCGGAGAGCCGCCGGATGTGCTATTTCGCGACGCCAATTTCGAAGTATTTTTTGTGCTCGACGAGGGCCGTCGTCTCAATGACGAATGGCGCGATGAACTGCAGCGTCGTCGTAGTGCCTTCTCACTGAGCCAACTGGTGCGGCGCGAGGCCAAGCCCCGACGAATTCCCGCCAATGAGTTTCTGATGAGATTGGCACCGACCCTACGCAAGAAAGCCCATAACTACACCGAGCGTGGCATGGACCTGGGCGAACTGGACATCATCGCGTTCGCCAGCCTCAAGCGCGAAGTCCTGGACCTCAACAGCCACTTCCCACCGCCGACCGAATACCTGCGCCAGGGCTGGCGCTCGCTGTCGCTGGTGGGGCCGACGTTCGCCCGGGTGCTGTTCGCCCACCCCGATGCGCCGGACTTCCTGCGAGGCAACCTGGGCCGCAGCATTGTCTTCGACGTGGGGATCAGCCTGTGATTCGCTTGTCGTCTCAGGGCTGTATACGCCGGATAGCCAGACACTGTAACGTCTTCACATTCCGCAACGTCTACCTGACGAGGCCTTTATGACCAGCCGCCTGAACCCAGATGACCAGAAGCATGTCGAAGAGTACCTGCAACTGTCCCAGCACCGAGTCGAGCGCCGGCCTTTCCGGCCGTGGATGCTCCTGGTGGTGGTACTGGCCATCACGATTGGCCTGGGCCTGTTGAGCCGATTGATCAGTTACCTGACGCTATGAGCCGCTTTTTGTCATTGACGCTCGCGCAGGTAACGGCACCGAATTCCTTTAGCCTTGCGAGATATCCCCATGACCCATCGTATTGTCATCGTTGGCGGCGGCGCCGGCGGTCTGGAGTTGGCTACCCGTCTGGGTAAGACCCTGGGCAAGCGTGGCACGGCCAGTGTGATGCTGGTCGACGCGAACCTGACCCACATCTGGAAACCGTTGCTCCACGAAGTAGCGGCCGGCTCCCTCAACTCCTCCGAAGACGAACTCAACTATGTGGCCCAGGCGAAATGGAACCACTTCGAGTTCCAGCTCGGGCGCATGAGCGGCCTGGATCGCGAGAACAAGAGAATCCAACTGGCCGCCACCTATGACGAGGCGGGCGTCGAGCTGTTGCCAGCCCGGGAGCTGGGATACGACACGCTGGTGATCGCGGTGGGCAGCACCACCAACGATTTCGGCACCGAGGGCGCGGCGCAGCATTGCCTGTTCCTCGATACCCGCAAGCAGGCCGAGCGCTTCCACCAGCAGTTGCTTCACCACTACCTGCGCGCTCACGCCGGGCAGACCGATACCATCGAGCGCATCAGCGTTGCGATCGTCGGCGCCGGTGCGACCGGCGTTGAACTGGCGGCCGAGCTGCACAACGCCGCCCACGAACTGCATGCCTACGGCCTGGACCGGATCAAACCGGAGAACATGCACATCACCCTGATCGAGGCGGGCCCACGGGTCTTGCCGGCACTGCCAGAGCGGATCGGCGGGCCAGTGCACAAAACCCTGGAAAAACTTGGGGTGAATGTCATGACCAACGCCTCCGTCAGCCAGGTGACTGCCGACAGCTTGATTACGGCGGACGGCAAAGTGATCGACGCGAGCCTGAAAGTCTGGGCCGCCGGGATCCGCGCGCCAGAATTCCTCAAGGACATCGACGGACTGGAGACCAACCGGATCAACCAGCTGCAGGTGCTGCCGACACTCCAGACCACTCGCGACGACAACATCTTTGCCTTCGGCGACTGCGCCGCCTGCCCGCAACCGGACAGCGACCGCAACGTCCCACCCCGCGCCCAGGCAGCGCATCAGCAAGCCTCGCTGCTGGCTAAATCGCTGAAGTTGCGGATCGAGGGCAAGGCCTTGCCTGAATACAAATACACTGACTACGGCTCGCTGATCTCGCTGTCGCGCTTTTCGGCGGTGGGTAACCTGATGGGCAACCTGACCGGCAGCGTGATGCTTGAAGGCTGGCTGGCGCGGATGTTCTATGTGTCGTTGTACCGCATGCACCAGATGGCGCTGTACGGGATGTTCCGTACCGCGATGCTGATGCTGGGTAGCAAGATCGGGCGTGGGACCGAGCCACGGTTGAAACTGCACTGACATGACGATCGTTCCCACGCTTCGCGTGGGAACACCGCCCGTCCAGCACTTAGTCGTCAATCAAACCTGAAACCGCTGCACCATCGTGCGCAGCGAGTTTGCAAGCTGCGACAATTCATGGCTGGAGGCACTGGTCTGATCCGCGCCGGAAGCCGAGCGCACGGACAAATCGCGAATATTCACCAGGTTGCGATCAACCTCGCGAGCCACTTGCGCCTGTTCTTCGGCGGCACTGGCGATGACCAGGTTGCGCTCATGGATCTCGCTGACCGATGCCGTAATGGTTTGCAGCGCTTCCCCTGCCCGCTCCGCCATCGCGAGGGTGCTCGCCGCACGGCTGGAACTGGCTTGCATGGAATCCAGCGCCTGGGTGGCACCGTTGCGCATGCCCTGGACCATCTGCTCGATCTCCTGGGTCGATTGCTGCGTGCGATACGCCAGCGCCCGCACCTCGTCGGCAACCACCGCAAACCCCCGCCCGCTCTCTCCCGCCCGGGCCGCTTCAATGGCCGCGTTAAGGGCCAGCAAGTTGGTCTGCTCGGCAATGGCCCGAATCACATCCAGCACTTTGCCGATATCCTGGGATTGGCTGGCCAGTGACTGCACCAGGCCCCCGGTAACCTGAACATCGTTGGCGAGCGCGCTGATGGCGTCGACGGTGTCGCTGACCCGCTCCTGCCCCAACGTCGCCGATTCGCTGGATTGGCGGGTGGCGTCGGAGGTTGAAACGGCGTTGCGCGCGACTTCCTCCACGGCGGTGGTCATCTCGGTGACGGCAGTGGCAGCCTGTTCAATTTCGTTGTTCTGCTGCTGCAGGCTGTGGGTACTGTCGAGCGTGACGGCGTTCAGCTCATCGGCTGCCGTGGCCAGTTGCGCGGCCGAGCCGCTGATGCCCTGCAACGTCTCACGCAGATTCTGCTGCATGGCCGCCAGCGCCATGAGCAAACGGCTGACTTCATCGTTGCCATGGGTCTCGATCGGCCGGGTCAGGTCACCCCGGGCTACGCTCTGCGCAGCATTCAGCGCCTCGCCCAGGGGCTTGACGATGCTGCGCGTGAGCAACATGGCCAGGGCCACCGTAGCCAGGGCGGCAAGCACAATGAACAGGCTGACGATCATGCGGGAATTGACGTAGTGCTCCTGGGACTTCTGGCTCTCGATCGACACCTGCTTGGAGAATAATTCCGCCAGATCATTGAGCTGTTTGCCCGAACCGTCCACCACAGTTTTCATGTCCACCAGCAACAGCTTGATCAGCTCATCCCGACGCCCCTGCTCCGCCAAGGTAAACGACTGGGCGATACCCGAGCGATAGGCGGCGAAAGTCTGTTTGAACTGGTCGTAAAGCGCCTTGCCTTCCGGCGTGACGACCAAATTGTCGTAACTGGCGATTTTTTCGCTCAGTTCTTTATCGCGGGCATCCATCTGGCCGCGATACACCGCAATGTTTTTCGGGTCCTGGTCCAAGGCCATGCGCAGGGAAATGGTGCGAATGCGCAGCATCAATTCACGGATCTCGTCTCCGCCACGGATGCTGGGCAACCACTGGGTTTCCACCGCGACCTCACTGTCGCGAATGCTCGACATCTGTCCCAGCGCAAAGACCCCGAGCAGCGCCACCAGGACGGCGATCAAGGCAAAACCCAGCGCGGCGCGGCGGGCAATATTCAGTTGGCGAAGGAACATGTCGGGCGCCTTTTCTTGTTGTTGGCCTGAAGGTGGGCGATCGATGCTTGCCCTGTTGGCGGGTTATCGGCAGGTTGTACGACGACTTGAAGTCATCGGCTTTACCGCAGGCAAAAAAAATCCCCGTATCTTTCGATACGAGGATTTTTAATATGGTCGGGGTAAGGGGATTCGAACTCCTGACATCCTGCTCCCAAAGCAGGCGCGCTACCGGACTGCGCTATACCCCGGTAAAAAAAAGGCGACCTTCGCAAGTCGCCTTCCTCGATCAGCGCTTTTGGCCTCTGATCTTAAGATTCGATTCCAGCGAACTGGTTTCAAAAATGGTGGGTCGTGTGGGATTCGAACCTACGACCAATTGGTTAAAAGCCAACTGCTCTACCAACTGAGCTAACGACCCAAATATGGTCGGGGTAAGGGGATTCGAACTCCTGACATCCTGCTCCCAAAGCAGGCGCGCTACCGGACTGCGCTATACCCCGATTGAAATGGCTCCGTGACCAGGACTCGAACCTGGGACCCAATGATTAACAGTCATTTGCTCTACCGACTGAGCTATCACGGAACTGATATTTCAAGTTACTGCTATTTGAAGCTACAACATTGAAGCCAGCTTCAACCTCTTCTACCCGTCAGCATCGCTGCGTTCGTGTGTCTGAGGCGCGCTATTCTACAATCTTCGTAACCTCTGTCAACCCCTTAAATTGCTTTCAAGACAATGATTTGCAACTTATTTTAGGTTCCTTCCCAAAGAGAAGTCGCCCTTGGGGTGACGTACTGCGGGGCGCACTTTACAAGTCTTTTCCTTTGAGTTCAACGGCCTGATGAAAAAAATGGCCTCGCAAGGCAAGGCCATTCCAATATCCGGCGATGCCGGCCTTCAGTTGAAGACGATTTCGTCGTTTTCCACGGTACCGGTCACGGTTTCGCCCGGCATGAACCGCCCGGACAGAATCAACTGCGCCAACGGGTTTTCGATCCAGCGCTGGATCGCTCGCTTGAGCGGCCGCGCGCCATAGACCGGGTCGTAACCCACCGCGATCAGCTTGTCCAACGCCTCGTCGCTCAGTTGCAGCTTCAACTCGCGCTCGGTGAGGCGGCTGCGCAGGCGACCCAGCTGGATCTCGGTGATGCCGGCGATCTGATCCCGGGCCAACGGCTCGAAGATCACCACTTCGTCGACACGGTTGATGAACTCCGGCCGGAAGTGCGTGGAGATCGCGTCCATCACTGCGGCACGTTGCGCCTCGCGATCGCCGACCAGCTCCTGAATCTGCGTCGAGCCCAGGTTGGAGGTCATCACGATCACCGTGTTGCGAAAGTCCACCGTGCGCCCATGACTGTCGGTCAGGCGACCGTCCTCCAGCACTTGCAGCAGGATGTTAAAGACATCCGGGTGCGCTTTCTCGACCTCATCGAGCAATATCACCGAGTACGGCTTGCGACGCACGGCCTCGGTCAGGTAACCGCCCTCTTCATATCCAACATAGCCCGGCGGTGCGCCGATCAAGCGGGCCACGGAGTGCTTCTCCATGAATTCGGACATGTCGATGCGCACCATGGCTTCCTCGGTATCGAAGAGGAACTCGGCCAGCGCCTTGCACAGCTCGGTTTTACCCACACCGGTCGGGCCGAGGAACATGAACGAGCCGCTCGGACGGTTGGGGTCCGACAACCCGGCACGGGACCGGCGCACGGCGTTGGACACCGCCACCACCGCTTCTTCCTGGCCGATCACACGCTGGTGCAACAGGCTTTCCATCTTCAGCAGCTTGTCGCGCTCGCCTTCGAGCATCTTCGAGACCGGAATGCCGGTCCACTTGGACACCACTTCGGCGATTTCTTCCTCGGTGACCTTGCTGCGCAGCAGCTGGTTTTCGCTTTTGCCGTGTTGGTCGACCATCTGCAGGCTGCGCTCCAGGTCCGGGATGACCCCGTACTGCAGCTCGGCCATGCGGTTGAGGTCACCTTTGCGGCGAGCCGCTTCCAGCTCCTGGCGGGATTGTTCGATCTTTTGCTGGATCTGCGCCGAACCCTGGACTTCAGCTTTTTCCGAATTCCAGATCTCTTCGAGATCGGAATATTCGCGCTCGTGACGAACGATTTCTTCCTGCAACCTTTCCAGACGTTTCTTCGCCGCTTCGTCGCTTTCTTTTTTCAGCGCCTGGGACTCGACCTTGAGTTGAATCAAGCGTCGCTCCAACCGATCCAGCACTTCGGGCTTGGAGTCGATTTCCATGCGGATACGGCTGGCGGCCTCGTCGATCAGGTCGATGGCCTTGTCCGGCAACTGACGGTCGGTGATATAGCGATGGCTGAGCTTGGCCGCCGCGATGATCGCGCCATCGGTGATGGCCACTTTGTGGTGGACCTCATAGCGCTCCTTCAGGCCGCGCAAGATGGCGATGGTGTCTTCTTCGCTGGGCTCATCCACCAGCACTTTCTGAAATCGCCGCTCAAGCGCCGCATCTTTCTCGATGTATTGGCGGTATTCGTTGAGCGTGGTCGCACCGACGCAATGCAGCTCACCACGGGCCAGCGCAGGCTTGAGCATGTTGCCAGCGTCCATCGAGCCTTCGCCCTTGCCGGCGCCGACCATGGTGTGCAATTCATCGATGAATAGAATGATCTGGCCTTCCTGCTTCGACAGTTCATTGAGCAGGGCCTTGAGCCGTTCTTCGAATTCACCGCGATACTTGGCGCCAGCGATCAGCGCCCCCATGTCCAGAGACAGCAGGCGCTTGCCCTTCAGCCCATCCGGCACTTCGCCGTTGATGATGCGCTGGGCCAAGCCTTCGGCGATGGCGGTCTTACCCACGCCGGGCTCACCGATCAGGACCGGGTTGTTCTTCGTGCGCCGTTGCAGGACCTGGATGGTTCGACGGATTTCATCATCACGGCCGATCACCGGGTCGAGCTTGCCTTCTTCGGCGCGCTTGGTCAGGTCGACGGTGTATTTATCCAGGGCTTGACGCGCTTCCTCGTGGTTCGGGTCGTTGACCGCATCGCCCCCGCGCAGGTTGTTGATGGCGTTTTCCAAGGCTTTCTTGCTCACGCCCTGACCGAGCAGCAACTTGCCAAGCTTGCTGTTCTCGTCCATCGCGGCGAGCAACACCAGTTCGCTGGAAATGAACTGGTCGCCCTTCTGCTGGGCCAGGCGGTCGGCCTGGTTGAGCAGCCGCGCCAGGTCCTGGGACATGTTCACATCACCGGTCGGATTCTGGATCTTGGGCAACTGGTCGAGTTCTTTTGCCAGCTCCTTGCGCAGGCTGTTGACGTCAAAGCCCACTTGCATCAGCAGCGGCTTGATCGAGCCTCCCTGCTGCTCGAGCATGGCCTGCATCAAATGCGCCGGTTCGATACTGGGATGGTCCAGCCCGACGGCCAAGGACTGGGCGTCGGACAAGGCCAATTGTAATTTGCTGGTTAAACGGTCAATACGCATGGGTCACCTTCCTTTTGAGCAGGCCGGACCTAAGAAACATCCTGAATGAAGAAACCTGCCAGATACCGCTATAGATGTGGCCGATTCTGGAAGATTCAAGCAGCGCACTGTTGATACAGATCAGGAGAGTCTAGCGTTCGAACCAGATCAAGGAAGCGAAGCGACCGGTGCGCGCGTTGCGGCGATAGGAGAAGAAGCGTGGGTCGGTCACGGTGCACAAGCCGCCACCGTACACGGCGATAACGCCCCGTGCCGCCAGACGCAGGCGCGCCAGCGCGTAGATATCAGCCAGGAACTTGCCGGTGTTGTGGCTGGGTACGAAGGCTCGCTCTGCTCCGGCCAGTTGCGCAATAAAGGCTTCGCGCACTTCCGGCCCGACTTCGAACGCTTGCGGACCGATGGCCGGGCCGAGCCAGGCAAGGATTTCATCCGCGGGCATGGCAAGGCTATCGAGGGTGGCTTCCAGCACACCGTTCGCCAATCCGCGCCACCCGGCATGGGCCGCCGCGACGTGGGTTGCGGCGCGGTTGCAGAACAACACCGGCAGGCAATCGGCCGTCATTGCCGTGCAAGCGACACCCGGCGTGGCGCTCCAGCTCGCATCAGCGGTAACCACCTGGGTCGGATCAGCCTCGACCACGTCAATACCGTGGACTTGCTGCAGCCAGGCCGGAGTGATCGCGAATCGGTCGGTGAGGCGGCGACGATTTTCAGCGACGGCCGCGGGGTCGTCGCCGACATGGTCGCCCAGGTTGAGGCTGTCGAACGGCGCCAGGCTGACGCCGCCTTCGCGGGTGGTGACGCAGGCTTTGACCCGGGCTGGCGCGGGCCAGTCGGGGAGCAGCCAGTCATTCATCCGATGAACGCCTCGCGGTCCTGCTTGAGCAACGTCAAAAGCCAGACAAAATCATCCGGCAGCGGCGATTCCCAGCTCATGCGCTTGCCGGTCGTCGGGTGATCGAGCTCAAGGAAGCGCGCATGCAGCGCCTGTCGAGGGAAATTCTTCAGCGATTCCACCATGGTCTGGCTGGCAGCCGGTGGAATACGGAAACGACCGCCATAGGCCGGGTCGCCCACCAATGGGAAATTGATGTGAGCCATGTGCACGCGGATCTGGTGGGTCCGGCCGGTTTCCAGCTTGACCCGCACGTGGGTGTGGGAACGGAAGCGTTCAAGCACGCGGTAGTGGCTGACGGCCTGCTTTCCGCCTTCCATCACGGCCATGCGCTGGCGCTGCTGGCCGTGACGGCCGATCGGCGCGTTGATCTTGCCACCGGCGGTGACCACCCCGATCACGATGCACTCATAGATGCGGCTGACGCTCCGGCTTTGCAGCTGTGTCACCAGTTGCGTCTGCGCCTGGATGGTCTTGGCGACCACCATCAGACCGGTGGTGTCCTTGTCCAGGCGATGGACGATACCGGCGCGCGGCACATTGATGATGCCCGGCACGTGGTGCAGCAAGGCGTTGAGCAACGTGCCGTCGGCATGACCGGCCGCCGGGTGGACCACCAGGCCCGCAGGTTTGTTGATCACCAGAATATCGTCGTCTTCATAGACGATGTCCAGGGCAATGTCCTGGGCGACCCATTCTCCCTGGGCCTCCTGCTCGGCGGTCAGCTCGAGGACGGCACCGCCATGGACGATGTCGCGCGGGCGGATCACCGCCCCGTCCACCGTCAGGCGGCCGTCCTTGATCCAGGCGGAAAGGCGCGAGCGCGAGTGCTCGGCGAAGAGTTGGGCGGCGACTTGATCGAGGCGTTGGCCGCCCAATTCGGACGGCACCTCTGCGCGAAGTTCTATTTTATCGGACATGCTCGGACTGGGCGTCGGCACAGCCTTTGGTTTCGGCTGCGCGCTTGTGGTTAAATACGGCGTCTTTTGCCCCGAGGCTTTCAACGGGGCGCTCATCATAACAGGACGGCCCCGCCCAAGACAGCGGCCGTCATAGGGACGCAAGCCGCCATGCAAGTGAAACACCTGCTGCTGATCGCCATCCTCGCATTGACTGCTGCTTGCTCGTCGAAGGAAGTCGTAGACGAAAACCTGAGCGAAGTCGAACTGTACCAACAGGCGCAGAACGACCTGGATAACAACAGCTACACCAGCGCCACCGCCAAGCTGAAGGCGCTGGAGTCGCGGTATCCGTTCGGTCGCTACGCCGACCAGGCGCAGTTGGAGCTGATCTACGCCAACTACAAGAACGCCGAGCCGGAAGCTGCCAAGTCCGCCGCCGAGCGCTTCATTCGTCTGCACCCGCAGCACCCGAACGTCGATTACGCTTACTACCTCAAGGGCCTGACCTCCTTCGACCAGGACGTCGGACTGCTGGCGCGCTTCCTGCCGCTGGACATGACCAAGCGTGACCCGGGCGCCGCGCGCGACTCCTACAACGAGTTCGCTCAGCTGACCAGCCGCTTCCCCAACAGCCGTTATTCGCCCGACGCCAAGCAGCGCATGATCTACCTGCGCAACCTGCTGGCGTCCTACGAAATCCACGTGGCTGATTACTACCTGACTCGCCAGGCCTACGTTGCCGCCGCCAACCGTGGCCGCTACGTGGTGGAAAACTTCCAGGAAACCCCATCGGTCGGCGACGGCCTGGCGGTGATGACCGAAGCCTACCAGCGCCTGCACCTGGACGAACTTGCGGCCACCAGCCTGGAAACCCTGAAGCTGAACTACCCCGACCACCCTTCCCTGGTCGACGGCCAATTCACCCCACGCGTCGACGAAGCCGACAACCGTTCGTGGCTGAGCAAGGCGACCCTTGGCCTGATCGAGTCCCGTCCTCCGCTGCCACCGGGCGAAACCCGCGCCAACCAGGACGTACAGCGTCAGTTCCAGGATGCCAAGGAAGCCATTCCGAACGAGCTCAAGCCAAAGGATGAAAATGGCGACGTGATCGAAGAGCCAGAGCCTGAAAGCGAGTCCAGCGACCGCTCCTGGTTCAGCTACATGACCTTCGGCCTGTTCGACTGACACACGGCCCGATGAAAAAGGAGACTCGCGAGTCTCCTTTTTTGTGCCTGGGTTTTATTGCGCTGTGCGCCGTTCCTGTCCTTGGCTAAACTGCCTGATCTCTAGCCAAAAAGTCGCCCACCATGCTTCGTCTATTGTTCTGGATCGTACTGATTGCCGCCGCGATATGGCTGTGGCGCAAGTTCAAGGGTGCCTCCTCCGCGTCCAACTCGCCCCGGGAGCAGGACGCGCCGCCGATGGTTCGCTGCGCCCATTGCGGCGTTCACTTGCCACGGGACCGGGCGCTGGAGCTCCAGCAACAATGGTACTGCAGCCAGGCTCATCTCGAGCAAGGCCCGGGCACTCGTGATCGCTAAGGACGAACGCCCTCGCGTCAAACAGGCGCAGCGCCTGCTGCGTCTTTATCACCTGTACCGCCTCAGCATCGGCATCACCCTGGTGCTGTTGATCTCCAGCAACATGGACAACCGCCTGCTGGAGTTCGCCAACGACGACCTGCTACGCAGTGGCAGTTGGTTATACCTGATATTGAACATCCTGCTGGTAGTGTTCCTGGAGAACACTCGCCACCCCGCGCGACTGTTTGGCCTGGCATTGACCGACATATTGCTGCTGTCGTGGCTGTTCTTCGTCGCGGGCGGCGCCCCCAGCGCCATCGGCAACCTGATCATTGTGTCGGTGGCGATCGGCAACACCTTGCTGCGCGGCCGAATCGGCCTTCTGCTCGCCGCCGTGGCCACCCTCGGAATCGTCGGCTCGACTTTCGTGCTCGGCCTCAGCGATTCAAGCCGGCCCAGCAGTTATTTGCAGGCGGGCACCCTGGGCGCCTTGTGCTTTGCCGCCGCGTTGCTCGTGCAGCGCCTGACCCGACGACTGGAAGCGAGCGAGATCCTCGCCGAGCAAAGAGCAAGCGAAGTGCTCAGCCTCGAAGCGCTCAACGCATTGATCCTGCAACGCATGCGCACCGGCATCCTGGTCCTGGATCGTCAACGCAGGGTCCAACTGGCCAATGAAAGCGCCTTGAACCTGCTGGGCATGCATGACCTGATCGGCCAGCGAATCGACGACTCATCGAGCGCCCTGGTTGAACGACTGCAACTATGGCTGAACAACCCCAGCCTGCGGCCGCAAAGCCTGACCATCAGCGGCAGCGGCCTGACGTTGCAGCCAAGCTTTATCGCCCTGGGATCGCAGGATCAGCAGCAGATCCTGGTATTTCTCGAAGATCTGGCCCAGGTGGCCCAACACGCCCAGCAACTGAAGTTGGCTTCCCTCGGTCGCCTCACCGCCGGTATCGCCCATGAAATCCGCAACCCGCTGGGAGCGATCAGCCACGCTGCGCAATTGCTGCGCGAGTCCGAGGAACTGAACGACGCGGACCGGCGTCTGACGCAGATTATTCAAGATCACTCCCAACGTATGAATCGCGTCATCGAGAATGTCCTGCAGCTGTCACGCCGCCAGCAAACCGCGCCCCAACGCCTGGATCTACGCACCTGGTTGGAGCAATTCGTCCAACAGGCCAGGGAAAGCGCCGCGCAACACCAACAGTTGCACCTGGACATCGCTCCAGGCGACTACATCACCCTGATGGACCCCGGCCAGCTGGCCCAGGTGCTGGATAACCTGCTGCGCAACGCCTGGCGCCACAGCGCAATGGCCCATGAACAGGCCGAGGCGTGGCTGGAGCTATTCATCGATCCCCGCAGTCAACTGGCGACACTGGACATCCGCGACAACGGCCCCGGCGTGACACCTGACCAGCAGACACACCTGTTCGAACCGTTCTTCACCACCAGCAACCAGGGCACCGGCCTTGGGCTCTATCTGTCCCGTGAGCTGTGCGAAAGCAACCAGGCCCGCCTAGACTTCAAACCACGCCACGGCGGCGGCTGCTTTCGCATCACCTTTGCTCACGGACGGAAACAGATTTGAATACACGCTCACGGCAACGAATCCTGGTCGTCGATGACGAGCCGGACATCCGCGAACTCCTGGAAATGACCCTGGGAAGGATGAAACTCGACACCCGCAGCGCCAAGAACCTGGCCGAGGCGCAATCCGCCCTGGCGGGCGAAGCCTTCGACCTGTGCCTGACCGACATGCGCCTGCCCGATGGCACCGGCCTGGAACTTGTGAAACATATCCAGCGACGTTATCCCCAACTGCCCGTGGCGATGATCACCGCCTACGGCAGCCTGGACGTCGCCATCGACGCCCTCAAGGCCGGCGCCTTCGATTTCCTGACCAAGCCCGTGGACCTGACTCGCCTGCGGGAACTGGTCGGCAGCGCCCTGCGCCTTTCAGCGGGCATCCCGCCCGCCGCCACCGTCGAACGCTGTCTATTGGGCGATTCGCCACCGATGCGCAGCGTGCGCAAGCACATCGAAAAACTGGCCCGCAGCCAGGCGCCGGTGTACATCAGCGGCGAATCGGGTTGCGGCAAGGAACTGGTCGCCCGCCTGATCCACGAGCAAGGGCCCCGTGCCAGTCAGCACTTCGTGCCTGTCAATTGTGGGGCGATTCCCAATGAGCTAATGGAAAGCGAGTTTTTCGGCCATCGAAAAGGCAGCTTTACCGGCGCCATCGAAGACAAACCCGGATTGTTCCAGGCCGCGCACGGCGGAACGCTGTTCCTCGATGAAGTGGCCGACCTGCCGCTGGCGATGCAGGTCAAACTCTTGCGCGCCATCCAGGAGAAAGCCGTTCGCGCCGTCGGAGGCCAGCAGGAAGAAGTGGTGGACGTACGAATCCTCTGTGCCACCCATAAAGACCTGGACGCTGAAGTCGCCGCCGGGCGCTTTCGCCAGGATTTGTACTACCGACTGAACGTCATCGAACTGCGCGTCCCGCCCCTGCGCGAACGCCGTGAAGACATCGAACCGCTGGCCAACCACATGCTCCAGCGCCTGGCCGCCAGCACTGGCAACCCTGTGGCGAAGCTGCACCCACAAGCACTCGAGGCTCTGCGCAACTATCGTTTTCCGGGCAACGTGCGGGAATTGGAAAACATGCTGGAAAGGGCCTATACCCTTTGCGAATACCATCAGATCGAGGCCGATGACCTGCGCCTTGCCGAGAGCTACGCGGGTGGCGACGTGGCCAATGCCGACCTGGTGCGGGTCGACAACCTGGAAGACTACCTCGAAGACGTTGAACGCAAGGTCATCCTCCAGGCGTTGGAGGAAACCCGCTGGAATCGCACGGCGGCGGCACAACGATTGAAGTTGTCGTTTCGATCGATGCGATATCGGTTGAAGAAGTTGGGGTTGGATTAGCTCAAGGCTTGGGGTTCATGCTCATCCCGTGGCGAGGGAGCTTGCTCCCGCTGGGCTGCAACGCAGCCCTAATCTGGCACCTCGCTGTATCAGGCGGACCGAGTCGTTGCTGTTGGGGCTGCTGCGCTGCCCAGCGGGAGCAAGCTCCCTCGCCATATGGGTTGTGATTACCGTAGAGGCGCCGTCTACCGCCCGGTCACCGGCACCTGCTCGTCCAGCACTCGATTGGCGAGCAATTCACCCAGTTCAATCAGTTGCTGTACGCCCAGGGCGATTTGTCGATGGTGCGCTTGGTGGCTTCATCGAACCCTTCTGGGTTAAGGCTGGCGTCAGGAGAGGCTTTATTGTTTTCTGAAGGTGAAGAAGGCTTGTCATACATTGCGGTACTCCAAAGAGGAATGGATTACCAAGTTAGCGGGCCGCGACGCCCGGACGCTGAATTGGCAGCGACGGGAATAGGTTAGCGAGAGTTCTTCCCACCCGGCAACCGCCAGACCTTGTCGGATAATTCGGCTTGGGTCAGGCGGTTGGCCGACCATTCCCACAAAGGCTCGTTGGCTGAGGGCAGTGGATATATCCATTTTTGCGTAACGGCTACCTAGGGTTCCGCCCTTACGGCGGGTCACTTTCGAAAAGCGCGAAAGTAACCAAAGCGCTTTTGCCCCACCACTCGGCACCTCGCCTAGGCGAGGTGTTCCCTCACTCCGGCATTGCTCCGTGGGCCCGCCGCGAAGGGCCATCCATGGCCCAGCGCGGCTATCCCGGCATCCATGCCGGGATGCCCACTACACAATGCCTGCGTTCGGCCAGCGTGGTTTAACGGGGCGTATAGATCAAAATCAAAAGCAGAGCAACAGCAACAGCAACAGCAACAGCAACAGCAACAGCAACAGCAACAGCAACAGCAACAGCAACAGCAACAGCAACAGCAACAGCAACAGCAACAGCAACAGCAACAGCAACAGCAACAGCAACAGCGGACGGACCCGCATGAGCTTGATGACGATCTACAGATTTGTGGGCCACCGCAAATCCCACAATTTGGATTGGAGTGTGACTGCCGTTGATTTTGATTTTGATCTGAGGCGCCCCGTTAACCACGATGGCTGAACGCAGGCCTTGCGCAGTGGGCACCTCGGCATGGATGCCGAGGTAGCCGCGCTGGGCCATGGATGGCCCTTCGCGGCGGCCCGCTGAGCAAGGCCGGAGTGAAGGCATGCCGAGCCTAGGCGAGGCACCGAGTGGTGGGGCAAAGCCTTTTTGGTTACTTTTTTGGCGTCTGAAAAAAGTGACCCGCCGTAAGGGCGGAACCCTAAGCAGCCATTACCGCAGATATGGATATGTACCCGGTCACAACTACAACCGCCCACCCGGCGCATAAGGCACAGGATCAACCACCGGCTCGCGCCCCAACATCAAATCCACAAACAACCGACACGAAGCCGGCGCCAGCACCAGCCCATTGCGATAATGCCCACAGTTCAACCAAAGCCCCGCAAACCCTGGCACTTCGCCAATATAGGGAATCCCTTTCGGCGACCCAGGCCGCAACCCCGCCCAGTGCCCAACCACCTCGGCATCGGCGAGCTCAGGAATAAGCGCCACCGCCGAAGCCTTGAGGCTCTCTAGCGCGGCATCGGTCGGCGTCTTGTCAAAGCCCTCACGCTCCAGCGTACTGCCAACCAAGATGTGTCCATCACGACGTGGAATCGCGTAGCGCCCCTTGGCCAGGACCATGCTCGACAAAAAATCCTCCGCGCATTTGTACAGGATCATCTGCCCCTTCACCGGTTCGACCGGTAACTTCAAGCCCAATGTCTTGAGCAGCTCGCCACTCCAGGCGCCAGCCGCCAATACCACTTGATCGCCGCGAATCGCTCCAGCCGAGCTGTCCACTCCCACCACGCGCTCACCGTCGCGTATGAATCCCCGGACTTCGCAGTGCTCATGGAGCGTGACGTTGGGCAGCGCTACCAACGCGGCCTTGAGGGATTTCACCAGCCGGGGATTACGCACGTTAGCCACGTCGGCCATGTAGATCGCCCGGGAAAACCCTGAGCCCAGCACCGGCACGGCGTCGTGAACCGCCGAGATATCCACGGCGCGCAACGGACGCCCTTCCCGCTCGGCCCAGGCCAGCGCTTCGTCCTGGTCATCGAGGTCGAGCCAATACAGCCCGGTGACATGCACCTGTGGATCAATCCCGGTGGCGGCAAACAAGCGCTCGCCCAGCTGTGGATAAAAATCCTGTGACCAATGGGCCAGCGCGGTGACCGCCGGGCTATAACGCCACGGGTACAACGGCGAAACGATACCGCCACCCGCCCAGGATGACTCCTGCCCAACGCCGGAGCGATCCAGCAGCACGACGCGCTGCCCCTCGCAGGCCAGATTGAATGCGGTCAGCAGGCCAATCACCCCACCGCCGACGATCACCACTTGCTGTTGCCTGGTCATGTTCTGTTTCGACTCATTAGACAAAGGGCGCAACGCCGCGCCCATCAATAGAAAACTCAGCGGCCCCAGCAGTCCTTGACGGTCACCCCGGCAGCGGCGTTCGCGATGTCCCGCTTGCCCGTGTTGTTGATCGTGAAATCACCGCACTTGTCCGCGGCCATGGACGAGCCGCTCCTGCGCGCGGCCGTCAACGTGAAGGTTTGGTCCGTCAAGGTCGTAGGGATAATGGTGTAGAAATCATTCCCAGTGCTCAGGCCGGTCGCGTTGGAATAGACGTTGTTCTTCGAGTAGTGACGCTCGAGGATCTGCGCCTGCTCCGACAACAGCGAGGCAATCTCGGTACGCCGGGCCTTTTTAATGTATTCGGTCAGGCTCGGATAGCCGATGGTGATCACGATACCGATGATCGCGATGACAATCATGATTTCGATCAAGGTGAAACCTCGGTTGGATCTGTGCATGCCTTGCCTCTCACTGTATTTGTCGCCACATGATGCGGCGGCTGCCGCCGACGGCTTTGCCCAGCAGATCGGTGATACCACCACCGGAGTCGTTCACGATCATATTAGTAGCCCCGTTGGCACTGACCACCGCGCTTAGGGTCGGGATCCCGCCCGTGAACACCACGCCGGCGGAAATCGTGTCGAGGCTGTTGAGCGAACCATCGTTATTGGTATCGAGTACCGCATAGTTGAGCATCTTACCGTTGAACGCATCCACTTCGATCAATTTGCCGGTACCGAAGCTGGCGCATGGGTCGGTGGTGTCCACGGCGGCCGTGGTGAAGACAACGCGACCAAGTACCAGGTTGGCCGGATTGATGACACGCTCGCCGGTGAGCGCATTGTTGTATGTCAGCGGCAGATACCAGCCTTTCTTCGTGGGATAGGCCACGTCGGTCTCGCTGGTCGTTATGAACTGCCCCGTAGCGCCGGAAAAGATACCCGTGATTGACTGGGCTTGCAGGCTCGAGACGGTGATCTGCCCCGTGCCGCCAGTGGCGTCCCAGATTGAATAGAACCCCTGCAGATCCTTGTTGAGCTTGTCCACGGACTCGTTGAATTTGCCCGTGCCGAAAAACACCTGAATGCCGCCCTGGGGGTTTTCCGCCAGCAAAGGTTGGGCGGTAATCGGCTGGGTCGTCCCGCCGGGGGCGGTGAACAATGGCTGACCGGCGAATGCCAGGCCCCAGGTGTTCGGTGAGGTACCACTGAGGTCGAACTTCCACATCCGCCCTCTCAGGTCACCGCCATAGGCGGCCTGAACCACATTCTGGGAATTGACCCGAAGCTTGACCGACGACAGCCCGTTATTGGTTTCGCTGCTGTTGACGATGATTTTCCGGATCAGCGAACCGTCGCGAATGTCCACCACGTACAGCGCGGCCACACCGGTGTTGCTGCCGTACCCATTGGAAATGAACGCGGCCCAGCGACCGTCCGCCAACCGCGCCACTTCGGGGCGTGCGTAGGCGTAGCCCAGGTCATTGAAGGGGTGCGCTGTGTTGGCGACCGTCGGCGCGCTGATTTCCCACAACGCCCGAATCGCGTTGCCCGCCGATGCATCGAACAGTTGCACCGCATAAAAAGCCCGGCCACCCGCGCCGGTTCCGCCCAGGGCAAGGGTTTTCCAGACGGAGCCCAGTTGTGCATCAAAAACGCCGAGCTGCCCATCCACCAGGAATTTGTGGCTTACACCGTTGACGTAGCTGGGGTCGGCGATGAGCTGCAACGACGGCAGGACGCTCGATGGCATGTAAGCGTAACGCCGGGTGCCGTTCGTACTGTTGATGACGCTGAAGAAACCATCGTTGGCGTTCACCACCAGGCTGGCGTTCATGTTCGCCGCCTTGGTCGTCAGGTAGGCGCTGTAGCTGGTGTCATTCACCAGGTCGGAGGCGGTCTGGTCGTTGGGCGAAGCCAGCAGCAGCGGTGAATTGATGATGTCCCCGAGCAAGGCGCTGCGCGCTTTCAGCCCGGTCTTGTTGATGCCCTTGCTCCATTCCACCAAATCGTTGCCGGTGATCCCTGCAGGCAGGCCTTGGCTCAGGCTGGTCTGCTGAGCCGGGGAGAAGTTCCCGTAGGCCAGGGTTACCGGCACATTGGTGGCGGTGTTCCAGGACTGATAGATCGGCGCCGTCGCGCCGGGCACGATAGCGGTGTCGGTAGTCCATTGAACCGCCGCCGTGTTGACCGTCCCGGTGGAGTTGAAACCGAACGCCTTGATGGTCCCGCGCCAATCCCTGGGGTCATAGGTGGTCTGGTAGTAACTGGAGGTGCTTGAGAGCGTGGCGCCATTGCTGGTGCCGCCGCCTCCCGAACCGGCCTTGGAGGTGATGTCGCTGAGGGCCGATGACAGCGCCGAGTTCAAGCCCTCGCTGTCGGTGGCCGGATAATATTTGCCCGCACCATAGCGAGCGGCGTCGGAAAGCATCTGGTTAGTAACGGCAAACCCTACGGTATAAGTGTTGAGGTACTGCCGGCGAAACTCGGCCCCATCCCAGCTCTTGCCGGTGACATCGGTGCCTGTGGTGCGCATGTCAATGTCGAAGGCGAACTTGGCGATGTCATCCAGATAAAGCGTGTCGCCCTCCGCATCGCCGCTGGAGCTGGCACCATCGTTGGCACTGATGCCATCCCAGTTCGGCAAGCGGTTGCCCCCTAGGGGGTCGTTGGTTGGAAACGTGCGGTCATAGGTGGGCAGGCCATCCGTGATCACCACGCCAAAGTTCTTCTGGCATCGGTATTGGATCGGGCTGGTATAGGTGCTGGGTGTACCGTTGTAATACGGCGCTATGCCTCGGAAATAGCGGGTGACTTCGTAATAACTTTCGGCCAAAGGCGTGTTGGCAACGGCGCCCAAGCCGTTGATGGCGTTGATCAAGGCGCTGTAGTTATTGTTGGCCTGGGCCTGGGTCACGCTGCCACTGACTGAAGAAAGATCGCTGATGGCCCGGGCAATGTAGCCGCCCGGGCCGGAGTTGCTGCTGTTGGGCGGGTTGAAGGTGGCAAGGCCAATGCGCAGGGCGCGGTTATTGGCGACCAGGTCGGTCGAGACATCCCGTGCAACGTTGATGCGATAATCGTTGGGAATCGTCCCCGTGGTGAAGTCCCGGCTGGCACCGTTGGCCAGGGTTACCAGATAGGCCAGGTACTTCCCCGCGTAACGGGTATTACCCCCGCCCACCGGATCTGGCAGTCGCAGGCAGATTCGCCCGATGCCGGTCCGATAGAAGCCGTACCAGCCAGACAAGCAGCCGCCCCGCAACAGGCTCACCAACAGAATGTTCGAATCGTCCTGATCCAGCTCATACCTGTCGTTGCAGTTGTTACTGGCGTTACATGCAAAGGTGCGCGTCTGCGTCGCCGCCGGATCAAAGCCGGCGGCCCAGATGATGTTGTTCATGCTCCCGGAATCATCGATCAGCAGCATCACGTTGGGCGTCACCGCCGCCGCGCTCAACAGTGGCGACTCCGAAGGCGTGAAGCCATAGACCGGCGCCGCCAGGTAAAGGCTGAGCAACGCCCCCCACAACGAACCGAGCAGCGCCCTAATACTTCGCATAGATGCTCTCCACCACGCTGCGCTGATTGTTGCCCACCACAGCCACCGCAGTGATCCGATACAACGTCGCCGAGGTATTGACCGGCACGTTGACTGCCGCAAGGGTCGTGCCGATATTCTGCACGCCATAAAAGCCGCCCGCGGCGGCCACCCAGAGCACCCCCGACGACGAATTACGCCCCGCCCCTGTCACCGTCGCCGACTCGGCCGGTGGAGCACATTGTGCCGGGGTGCTACAGACCGGCAATGAATACGTCTCGACCTGCACAGCGCTTTCCCCCACCCTCAGCGCAGCCTCGGCCAGTTGGAACGACTGGTTGCGCTGCATGACGCTGCCGGTCATTTTTTCCTGGAGCGTGGCGCTCTGCATCGACGACAGGCCGATCAGCGTCAATAGCAGCAAAAAAACCAGGCTGACCAGCAATGCCATGCCGCGCTGGCGATGTCCGAGGCCTGTCGAAGTCATCGGTCGCTCCCTCATGGCAGCCGGTTGCGCAAGGCGGCAACCACGTTGAAGGTCTGGTCGCGCACGCTGTTCCTCGGATCGAACAGCGTCAGTGTCAAGCGCACGCTGCGAATCAGCGCCGGGTCGGTCGGGTTGGCGCTGTAGTTGGTGGCCGCGATATCCGTCGCACTGTCGGCCACGCCAAAGGTCACGTCGAACGCCCGCACGTTGTCCACCAGCACCGCCATGGTCGGGTTGCCGCGGCCACTGCCCAGGAGCAGTTGATTGTTGCTGAAACCGTAGATCAAACGACGAATCGGAAAAGCCAATTGCCCGCTCGCCGGTAATCGCGCCCCGGTGTAGGCGGTCGCCGTGTTACGGCAGTCGGAAATGATCGTCCAGGCCGGCGTGCCGCCGCTGTTGCCGATGTCGGCCGTCACCAGGGTCAACCTTCGGTTGGCGTTGTCCCAGCGAATCGGGGTGAGCTGGCTGGCGGCGAAATCATTGTTCGAAGAGGCATCGGTGATGGTCGCCAGGCAGCCAAACATGCCCACCATGCGAATCTCCTGGATCATCTTGCTCAAGGCAAACCGTGCGTCCTCCTGCATCACCGCCGCAGCGTTCTGGCTGACATAGGTGTTCTTGGCCGAGATGAAAATCTGCACGACGCCCAACACCACGACCAGGCTGATCACCAGCGCGATCATCAATTCAATCAGGCCGAATCCCCGGTTGCTTCTATTCATGGTGGCGTCGCCACCGGGTCGACGGCGACACGGCTGGTCAATACGAAGCTACGCCTGGCCTGCCCTGTGTTTGTCGTGTTGGCGGCCCGGGCATCGTCCCAGGAAATGGTGATGGTGTAGACCCGTTGGTTCAGCGCGACAGTGCCCGTGGCCGTGGCGCCGCCGAAGGCGACGATGTTGGTCTTGAAGTCGTACAGGTCCTGGTCCCGGGCCACGCTGAGATTGGGTGAGCTGGGCGGCGTGATGGTGTAGTCGGCGGCTGAATTGGCGCGGATACGGTCCATCAGGTCGTAGGCGATGAAGCTGGCCTGGCTGGTCATGCGCGAGCTGTCGGTGTACTTGAGCGCATTGAGCTGGACCATCGCCGCCCCCAACAGGCCCACGCCAAGGATCAGCACCGCCACCAGCACCTCGATCAGCGTCATGCCCTCCTGTGCCCGTCTACTGCAACCCTTCATCCGCAACTTCCATCCAATACAATTCGTCCATTGAGGCAAACACTGAGCGTCCTGCTCTGCGCCCCCCGTACGTAACTGAAACTCACCGGCGTGGCCGGTGCCGATAATCCGCCCAGGTTGTTGAAATCGATACTGGTCACATCTGAGGTTAGCGTCAGAGTCACGCCGCTGCCCATCGCTGGAACAACCCGCAATACATTGGCCGGATTGCCGGTGCTGTCATACACGGTCAACTCACCACTCCAGGCTCCGCCCTGCGTCGTGGGACGAATTCGCGTGGTAATGCCACGATTGATCGCTTCCATTCGCGCGAAGTTCAAGGCACGGCGCAAGTCGCCGATCTCGGTATCGGCCTTGCTGCTTTGCAGCGACCCGGTGAACGACGGCACCGCCATGGTGATCAGGATCAACAGCACACCGAGGGCCACCAGCAGCTCGATCAGCGTGAAACCTTTTGTACGAAGATCCATCGATGCCCTCCGTTGCCGTCGGCTATACCTGCTTCTACAACGCTAGAACAAACCACCGCTTGTGGCGAGGGAGCTTGCTCCCTCGCCACAACATGCTTCCTGCCAATCGCGCCGCTTCATACTCTCCAGGGAGGAGACGTCATGTACCAACAAGGCTTCAGCCTGCTCGAACTGCTCATGGGACTGGCAATTGCCGCGATTGTTCTGCCGTGGGCCGGCACAAGCTGCAAAGAGCTGATCGAATCCATGCAGCGCGAGGACACGGCACAATTGCTGCTCAGCGGGTTGCGCAGCGCCCGCAGCGAAGCCATCACGCGCAACCGCCGGGTGCTGATACAAGGAATAGACAACGATTGGGGCAAAGGCTGGCGGATCACGCTGGACAACAAGGAGAAAACCTTGCTGATGGAGCGCAGCGCACACGCTCGGGTGATCGGCAACTCGACGGTCAAACGCAGGGTGAGATTCGGCAGCCAGGGGGAAGCGCTGCACCTCAATGGCTCTTTCCAGGCCGGCACGCTGCATGTCTGCGCCAAGCGCGAACCGGTCAGCCATCACCAGGTGATATTGGCGCCCTCCGGCCGCGTCCGTCTGGAAAGTATCGAAGCCGAACAGGCCCTGTGCGCAAAAGGACTTAAAGCAGGGAGCGGACGCGCAGTTCCTTCGGCATCGAAAACGTAATGTTTTCCTCGCGACCGGCCAGCTCGTCAGCCCCGGTGGCGCCCCAGGCCTGCAACTGCTCGATTACGCCACGTACCAGGACTTCCGGCGCGGAAGCACCGGCGGTGATGCCGATCCGCTCGACGCCGTCGAACCAGCTGCGCTGCATGTCTTCGGCACCATCGATCAGGTAGGCCGGGGTGGACATGCGCTCGGCCAGTTCGCGCAAGCGATTGGAGTTGGAGCTGTTCGGGCTGCCGACCACCAGGACCACATCGCATTCGTTGGCCAGTTGCTTGACCGCGTCCTGACGGTTTTGGGTCGCGTAGCAGATGTCATCCTTGCGCGGTCCGCCGATAGCCGGGAAACGCGAACGCAAGGCATCGATGACCCGACTGGTGTCGTCCATGGACAGAGTGGTCTGGGTGACAAAAGCGAGCTTTTCAGGATTGCGCACCTGCAAGGCCGCCACGTCTTCCTCGTCCTCGACCAGGTAGATGGCGCCGCCGTTGCTGGCGTCATACTGGCCCATGGTGCCTTCAACTTCCGGATGGCCCTCGTGCCCGATCAGGATGCATTCGCGACCGTCACGACTGTAGCGGGCCACCTCGATGTGAACCTTGGTGACCAATGGGCATGTGGCGTCGAACACCTTCAGGCCGCGACCGGCGGCTTCGGTACGCACCGCCTGGGAAACGCCGTGGGCACTGAAGATCACGATGACGTCGTCCGGCACCTGGTCCAGTTCCTCGACGAAAATGGCCCCGCGACTGCGCAGGTCCTCGACGACGAACTTGTTGTGCACCACTTCATGGCGCACGTAGATCGGAGGCCCGAAGACTTCCAGGGCGCGGTTGACGATTTCGATCGCCCGGTCCACGCCAGCGCAGAAGCCACGGGGGTTGGCGAGTTTGATTTGCATGCTGTGCCTCGTGTCTGTGGGAGCGAGCCTGCTCGCGATACGGTGGATCAGTCAACTCGATGGCGACTTTGACTCAGCTTTCGCGAGCAGGCTCGCTCCCACAGGTATTGTGGGGGCGATAATTGCCGTTAAACCTTAAACCGCCTTGACCTCAAGAATTTCCACTTCGAAACTCAAGGTCTTGCCCGCCAATGGATGGTTGAAGTCCACCGTCACCTGGGCATCGTCGAAAGCCTTCACCACACCCGGCAGCTCGGCATTGGCCGCATCGTTGAAAATCACCAGCAAGCCCTCGGACAGTTCCATGTCCTGGAATTGCGAGCGTGGCATGGTCTGCACGTTTTGCGGGTTGGGCTGACCAAAGGCATTTTCCGGTGGAACGACCACGGTGCGCTTGTCGCCGGCCTTGAAACCGAAGAGCGCCGCCTCGAAGCCCGGCAGCAGGTTGCCGTCGCCGACCTTGAACACCGCCGGCGCCTTGTCGAAAGTGCTGTCGACCGTGTCGCCGTTTTCCAGGTGCAGGGCGAAGTGAAGCTTCACTTCGGTGTTTTGAGCGATACGCTGCTCAGTCATGGACGGCTTCTCCGGTTTTCTTGCTCTTGAACATATCCAGGGCGAGCATCACGGCGCCCACGCTGATGGCGCTGTCGGCAAAGTTGAACGCGGGGAAGTACCAGCGATTCTGCCAATGCACCAGGATGAAATCGACGACGTGGCCCAAGGCAATCCGATCGTAGAGATTGCCCAGCGCCCCACCCAGGACCAAGGCCAGCGCCACCGCCAGCCAGGTTTCGTCACGCCCCAGGCGCTTGAGCCAGACCACCAGCACGGCGCTGACCACCACGGCGATCAGCGCGAACAGCCAGCGCTGCCAGCCCGAGCTGTCGGCCAGGAAGCTGAACGCTGCACCGGTGTTGTAGGCCAGTGTCCAGCTGAAGTAGTCAGGAATGACCACGATCTGCTGGTACAGGGTCAACGAACCCTCGAAGTAGTACTTGCTGGCCTGGTCGATCACCAGCACCAGCACGCTCAACCAGAGCCAGCCCAGCCGCCCGAAACGGCCCGCCACATTAGGCATAGTGGCGAACCTCGCCTGTGCCGCTGATGTTGTCGACGCAACGACCGCAGATTTCCGGATGCTCCGGGTTCACGCCGACGTCTTCACGGCAATGCCAGCAACGGGCGCATTTGACGAAGCTCGACTTGACCACCTTGAGCTTCAGGCCACTCACTTCGGTGACCACAGCATCGGCCGGCGCCTGCGCCAACGGCGCGACACTGGCGGTGGAGGTGATCAGCACGAAGCGCAGCTCGTTGCCCAGTTTGGCCAGGTCGGCGCCCAGGGCGTCTTCGGTGTAGAGGGTCACTTCGGCTTGCAGGTTGCCGCCGACGGCCTTGGCCGCCCGCTGGATTTCCATTTCCTTGTTGACCGCTGCCTTGACCGCCATCACTCGATCCCAGTACGCACGGTCCAGCTCGAAGCCTTGCGGCAGTTCGGTCAGGCCTTCGTACCAGGTGTTGAGCATCACCGATTCATTGCGCTCGCCCGGCAGGTATTCCCACAGCTCATCGGCGGTGAACGCCAGGATCGGCGCGATCCAGCGCACCAGCGCTTCGCTGATGTGGAACAGCGCGGTCTGGCAGGAACGGCGCGCCTTGCTGTTGGCGCCGGTGGTGTACTGGCGATCCTTGATGATGTCGAGGTAGAAACCACCGAGCTCCTGCACGCAGAAGTTGTGGATCTTGGAGTAGACGTTCCAGAAACGGTATTCGCCGTAGTGTTCCTGCAATTCACGTTGCAGCAGCAAGGTACGGTCCACGGCCCAGCGATCCAGGGCGAGCATGTCTTCGGCCGGTAACAGGTCGGTGGCCGGGTTGAAGCCGGTCAGGTTCGAGAGCAGAAAACGCGCGGTGTTACGGATTCGCCGGTAGGCGTCGGCGCTGCGTTGCAGGATCTGCTCGGAAACCGCCATCTCGCCGGAGTAATCGGTGGATGCAACCCACAAGCGCATGATGTCAGCGCCGAGGGTGTCGTTGACTTTCTGCGGCGCGATCACGTTGCCCAGGGACTTGGACATCTTGCGGCCGGACTCGTCGACGGTGAAGCCGTGGGTCAGCAGCTCGCGGTACGGCGCGTGGTTGTCGATGGCGCAACCGGTCAGCAAGGACGAGTGGAACCAGCCGCGATGCTGGTCCGAACCTTCCAGGTACAGGTCGGCGCGCGGGCCGGTCTCGTGGCCCATCGGGTGTGAACCGCGCAGCACGTGCCAGTGGGTGGTGCCGGAGTCGAACCAGACGTCCAGGGTGTCGCTGATCTTGTCGTACAGCGGCGCTTCGTCGCCCAGCAGCTCGGCGGCGTCCAGCTTGAACCAGGCTTCGATGCCTTCGGCTTCGACGCGCTGGGCAACTTGTTCCATCAGCTCGACAGTACGCGGGTGCAGCTCGCCGCTTTCCTTGTTCAGGAAGAACGGAATCGGCACGCCCCAGTTACGCTGGCGAGAAATGCACCAGTCCGGACGGTTGGCGATCATCGAGTGCAGGCGCGCCTGGCCCCAGGCCGGCACGAACTGGGTCTCTTCGATAGCCTTGAGCGAACGCTGGCGCAGGGTGTCGCCGCTGGTGGGCTGCTTGTCCATGCCGATGAACCACTGCGCCGTGGCACGGTAGATCAGCGGGGTCTTGTGGCGCCAGCAGTGCATGTAGCTGTGCTCGATGACGGTGGTGTGCAACAGCGCGCCGACTTCGGTCAGCTTGTCGACGATGGCCGGGTTCGCTTTCCAGATGAACTGGCCGCCGAAGAATTCCAGCGACGGCACGTACACGCCATTGCTCTGCACCGGGTTGAGGATGTCATCGTTGACCATGCCGTATTTCTTGCAGGTCACGAAGTCGTCAACGCCATAGGCCGGCGCGGAGTGAACCACGCCGGTGCCCGCGCCCAGTTCCACGTAGTCGGCCAGGTACACCGGCGACAGACGGTCGTAGAACGGATGGCGGAAATTGATCAGTTCCAACGCCGAACCTGGCGCGGTGGCAACCACCGAACCTTCGAGGCCGTAACGGGCCAGGCAGGATTCGACCAGCTCTTCGGCCAACACCAGCAGCTTGTCACCGACATCGACCAGGGCGTAGTTGAATTCCGGGTGGACGTTCAGCGCCTGGTTGGCCGGGATGGTCCACGGGGTGGTGGTCCAGATCACGATAGCCGCCGGCTTGGCCAGCTTGCCCAGGCCGAACGCGGCGGCGAGCTTGTCTTCATCAGCGATCGGGAATGCGACATCGATGGTCGAGGACTTCTTGTTTTCGTACTCGACTTCCGCCTCGGCCAGGGCCGAACCGCAATCGAAGCACCAGTTCACGGGCTTGAGGCCCTTGAACACGAAGCCACCCTCGACGATTTTCGCCAAGGCACGGATTTCGCCGGCTTCGTTCGCAAAGTTCATGGTCTTGTACGGGTTGGCGAAGTCGCCCAACACGCCGAGGCGGATGAATTCGGATTTCTGCCCTTCGATCTGCTCGGTGGCATAGGCACGGCACAGCTCGCGGGTCTTGTCCGCGCCCAGGTTCTTGCCGTGGGTCACCTCGACCTTGTGCTCGATCGGCAGGCCGTGGCAGTCCCAGCCCGGGACATACGGCGCGTCAAAACCCGACAGGGTCTTGGAGCGGATGATCATGTCCTTGAGAATCTTGTTCAGCGCGTGACCGATGTGGATGGTGCCGTTGGCGTACGGAGGGCCGTCGTGCAGGACGAACTTCGGACGATCCTTGCCAATTTCGCGCAACTTTCCGTACAGGCCAATGCTGTCCCAACGCTGCAGAATCTGTGGTTCGCGCTGAGGCAGGCCGGCCTTCATTGGGAAGGCGGTGTCCGGAAGGTTTAGCGTGGCTTTATAGTCGGTCATTTAAGGCTCTTCATTAGCGATTGGCGCTGGTTGCGACAAGGGCACGGGCGGCGGCGATATCTGCATGGATCGCCGTCTTGAGCGCCTCCAGAGAGGCAAAACGCTGCTCTTCACGCAGCTTCTGGTGGAAAACCACCGTCAAACGCCGGTCATACAGATCGCCGGCAAAATCCAGAATGTGTACTTCGAGATGGGCCTTGCCATCTCCCTGGACCGTCGGCCGTACACCGATATTGGCGACGCCGGGCCAGGTCTTGCCATCGATGTCGACACTCACCAGGAACACCCCGGTGAGCGGCACACGACGGCGCTTGAGCTGCACGTTGGCCGTTGGCGTGCCTAATTGGCGCGCCAGTTTCTGCCCATGCAGGATCCGCCCGGCAATCCGGTACGGCCGGCCGAGCAAGCGCTCGGCCAATTCGAAGTCGGCGGCCGCCAAGGCGTTGCGGACCTGGGTGCTGCTGACGCGCAAACCGTCCATCTCGACGGTCTGCGCCGCTTCAACCGTGAAGCCCTGGGCGATACCTGCCTGTTGCAGGTAATCAAAATCTCCGGACCGATCACAGCCAAAACGGAAGTCATCGCCGACTTCCAAGTGTTTCACATCGAGACCATCCACCAGGATGGTATCGACGAATTCGGCGGCACTGAGTTTGCTCAGGCGCTGGTTGAAGGCCAGGCACAGGACCCGGTCGACGCCTTCGGCGGCCAGCAGCTGCAGCTTGTCCCGCAGCCGCGCCAAGCGGGCCGGAGCGGTGTCCGGGGCGAAAAACTCCCGGGGCTGCGGCTCGAAGATCACCACGCAGCTGGGCAGGCCCAATTCCAGCGCACGCTCGCGCAGCCGCGCCAGGATAGCCTGGTGACCACGGTGGACACCGTCGAAGTTGCCAATGGTGGCGACACAGCCCCGATGGCGGGGACGCAGGTTGTGAAGGCCTCGAACCAGCTGCATAACGCGCTTCTTGCTCATAAAGTGGCCGATTATAACCACACCCGGCGGTCGGTGACAGGCAACACCGTAACCCAAAGTGATCGAACCGACAAAACCGCCGTCGGGCCCGTGATCATACAGAGCAGGTGCTCAGTTCAAGGCTTTGCGATTGAAGTCGCGCAAACGGAACCCCATCAGCAGCAACATGCCGAAATACGCCACCACGCCCGCCACGACCAACACGCCCAGGCGCAGGAAACGCTCGAGCATCTGCCCTTCGCCCCAAGCCGGCATGAAGTGCATCCCGGCCAACAATACCGCCGACATCACCGCCACGGCGACCAGCAGCTTGAGGCCGAACTTGCCCCAGCCCGGCAGCGGTTGATACATCTTCTGCTTGCGCAGTTGATAAAACAGCAGCCCGGCGTTGAGGCAGGCCCCTGCACTGATTGCCAAGGCCAGGCCGGCATGGGCCAGGGGACCGATGAGCAGCAGGTTGAACAGCTGGGTCATCACCAGCGTGAAGACCGCGATCTTCACTGGCGTGCGGATGTTCTGCTGGGCATAGAAACCTGGCGCAAGGACCTTGATCACGATGATCCCGAGCAGCCCCACCGAATAGGCAATCAGTGCCCGCTGCGTCATCAGGGCATCAAATGCATTGAATTGACCGTACTGGAACAAGGAAACGGTCAGCGGCTCGGCGAGGATCCCCAACGCCAGCGCGCAAGGCAGGACCAGCACGAAGCACAGGCGCAGGCCCCAATCGAGGATCCGCGAGTACTCATGGCGATCCTGGCTGGCGTAGGTCTTGGCCAGGGTCGGCAACAGAATCGTGCCCAGCGCCACGCCCAGCACGCCGGACGGCAACTCCATCAAGCGGTCGGCGTAGTACATCCACGACACCGAGCCAGCCACCAGAAACGAGGCAAAAATAGTGTTGATGATCAGCGAGATCTGACTCACCGAGACACCGAGAATCGCCGGCAGCATCTGCTTCATGACGCGCCACACGCCGCTGTCGCGCAGGTTCAGCCGCGGCAGCACCAGCATGCCGATCCTCTTCAGGTGCGGCAGTTGATAGAGCAACTGCGCCAGGCCACCCACCAATACCGCCCATCCCAGGGCCATTACCGGTGGATCGAAATACGGCGTCAGGAACAACGCAAACACGATCATGCTGACATTGAGCAGCGTCGGCACGAAGGCCGGCACCGAAAAGCGGTTCCAGGTATTGAGGATCGCCCCGGCCAGCGACGACAGGGAAATCAGCAATATATAAGGAAAGGTCACCCGCAACAGATCCGAGGTGAGCTGGAACTTTTCCGGCGTGTCGGTGAACCCTGGCGCGGTGGCCCAGATCACCCAAGGCGCGGCGAGCATGCCGGCGGCCGTGACAAGTGCCAACACCAGCGTCAGCAACCCCGTTACATAGGCGATGAAGGTGCGGGTCGCCTCGTCGCCCTTCTGGCTTTTATATTCCGCCAGGATCGGCACGAAGGCCTGGGAAAAAGCCCCTTCGGCAAAGATTCGCCGCAGCAGGTTGGGCAATTTGAACGCAATGAAGAAGGCGTCGGTGGCCATTCCGGCACCGAATATCCGGGCGATCAGCGTATCGCGAACGAACCCAAGGACACGGGAAAGCATCGTGATAGAGCTGACGGCAGCCAACGATTTAAGCAGATTCATGAAAAGAGTTTTTGCCTGTCGATAAACAGCAGGCGAACAATGCGCCCACTTGTGCGATACTCCGCGCCGCTAAACAGCACAGCGCCAAAGCCCGCGAGTTTACAGGTCGCACGCCGGAAAGAAATCATTCGGTGCGCCGCACCTGCCATTCAGCGGAACGTGTCACCCGCCCTTGACAAGACCTCAACTCATCGGCATGATTCGCGGCCTATTTTGTTTGCTATTTCCTAAAAAGTCTTTCGAGGAGCTCGACGGTGGCCAACTCACCTTCCGCCAAAAAACGTGCAAAACAGGCTGAGAAGCGTCGCAGCCACAACGCCAGCCTGCGTTCCATGGTCCGTACCTACATCAAGAATGTAGTCAAGGCCATCGACGCAAAAGACGCTGAAAAAGCACAAGCTGCTTACGTTCTGGCTGTGCCAGTTATCGACCGCATGGCCGATAAAGGCATCATCCACAAGAACAAGGCTGCTCGCCATAAGAGCCGCCTGAATGGCCACGTAAAGGCCTTGAACGTTGCCGCTGCTGCCTAAGCGACGCGCTCGTTAAAAAACCGACCTCAGGGTCGGTTTTTTATTGCCTGGGATTTATCAGCCACACAGCAAAAAAACTGTGGGAGCGAGCTTGCTCGCGAATGCTGTCTGCCAGCAGCATTGATGCCACCTGACACACCGTATTCGCGAGGCAAGCTCGCTCCCACACAGGGGCATTGAGCGTAGGTTATTGAGCCCGAGCCCACGGCAGGATCGGAATCGCCGTCACCGCATTTTGCGGGCTGCCCTCGATCACGCGATCGCTATAGACCAGATACACCAGCGTATTGCGCTTCTTGTCGAGGAACCGCACCACCTGCATGGTCTTGAACACCAACGAAGTGCGCTCGCGGAACACCTCTTCGCCGTCCTTGAGGTCGCCCTTGAAGCTGATGGGCCCGACCTGCCGACAGGCGATGGACGCCTCGGCGCGATCTTCGGCCAGGCCCAGACCGCCTTTAACACCACCGGTCTTGGCTCGCGACAGGTAACAGGTCACGCCGTCCACCTTGGGATCGTCAAACGCCTCGACCACGATCCGATCGTTCGGCCCGACAAACTTGAACACCGTCGAGACCTGGCCGATTTCCTCGGCCGAAGCCAGCAGCGGCAGTGCCAGCAGTAAGCCGATCAATCCTTTTGCCATACCCATGTTTTTTCCTTAGACGAGGATCAGGTTGTCACGGTGGACCAATTCGGGCTCCGCCATGTAACCCAACAAGCCGACGATCGCATCAGACGACTGGCCGATGATTTTCTGCGCTTCCAACGCGCTGTAGTTGGCCAGGCCGCGGGCGATTTCGCGACCGTCCGGCGCGACGCAGACCACCATCTCGCCGCGACGAAAACTGCCCTGGACCAGCTTCACGCCCACTGGCAGCAAACTCTTGTTGCCCTGGGACAAGGCCGACACCGCCCCCGCATCCAGCACCAAGGTGCCACGGGTTTGCAGATGCCCGGCCAACCATTGCTTGCGTGCCGCCAGCATGCCGCGCTCGGGCGACAACAATGTTCCGATACGCTCGCCAGCCTTCAGGCGATCCAATACACGTTCCAGCCGACCACCCACGATAATCGTATGCGCCCCGGAACGGGCCGCCAGGCGCGCCGCGCGCAGCTTGGTCTGCATGCCGCCACGCCCCAAAGCCCCGCCGGTGCCACCCGCCACGGCATCCAGCGCCGGATCATCGGCGCGGGCCTCGTAGATCAGCTTGGCGTCGGGATTGTTGCGTGGATCGGCATCGAACATGCCGTCGCGATCCGTGAGGATCACCAGCAGATCCGCCTCCACCAGGTTCGCCACCAGCGCGGCCAGGGTGTCGTTGTCGCCAAAACGGATTTCGTCGGTGACCACCGTGTCGTTCTCGTTGATAACCGGGATAACCTTCAGCTCGACCAACGCCCGCAACGTACTGCGGGCATTGAGGTAGCGCTTGCGGTCGGACAGGTCGTCATGGGTCAGCAGGATCTGCGCCGTGTGGCGGCCATGCTCGGCGAAGCTCGACTCCCAAGCCTGGACCAGGCCCATCTGGCCGATGGCGGCGGCAGCTTGCAGCTCATGCATCGCGCTGGGTCGCGACGTCCAGCCCAGGCGACTCATGCCGGCAGCCACGGCCCCGGAAGAGACCAACACCAACTCGACACCCGCCTCATGCAAGGCCACCATCTGTTCGACCCACACCGCCATAGCCGTGCGATCCAGGCCCTTGCCATCCGCCGTCAGCAGTGCGCTGCCGATCTTGACGACCCAGCGCTGCGCACCCGTCACCTTGCTCCGCATTTTCTTCAACCTTTGCCAGCGAACGGCGCGACCCAGCGCCGCCCATGGGATTATTCGTATTTGCGTTTTACAGATACCAAAACGCCGCTCGATTGAGCGGCGCCTTGGAAACCGGCTGGCTGCGATGATAACACCGCCCTGGACCAGTTAATGCCAGCCACACGAGAATCCTTGTGGGAGCGAGCCTGCTCGCTCCCACAGGTTTTGCCTTCAAGCGGCCGGCATCAGCACAAGATCAGTCGCGGACGTAGATGATCTCCGGACCGTCCTCGTCATCCACATCTTCTTCGTCCCAATCGTCGTCACCGATGTCATGGACCGACTTGACGCCACTGCGGCGCAAGGCACGCTGGTCGTCCAGCGCCTGCAACTGGGCGCGCGCCTCGTCTTCGATGCGCTGGTCGAGCTCGGCCAGCTCTTCCTTGTAGGCCGGGTCGTTGGCCAGGCGATCGGCGCGATCTTCCAGGTAACGCATGATGTCGTGGCACAGACGCTCGGTGTTTTCCTTGGCGATGGCCGAGATCACGTAGACCGGACCTTCCCACTCCAGGCGATCGACGATCTCCTTGACCCGCTCCTCGTGCTCTTCCTCGAGGATCTGGTCGCACTTGTTCAGCACCAGCCAACGGTCGCGCTCGGCCAGGGCCGGGCTGAACTTGGTCAGCTCGTTGACGATGACTTCGGCAGCATCGGCAGCACTGGTTTCATCCAGAGGCGCCATGTCGACGAGGTGCAGCAACAGGCGGGTACGGGACAAGTGCTTGAGGAAGCGAATGCCCAGGCCGGCACCCTCGGAAGCGCCTTCGATCAGCCCCGGAATGTCGGCGATCACGAAGCTTTTCCAACGGTCGACACTGACCACGCCCAGGTTTGGCACCAGGGTGGTGAACGGGTAGTCGGCCACTTTAGGCTTGGCCGCCGACACCGAGCGAATGAAGGTACTTTTACCGGCATTCGGCAGACCTAACAGACCCACATCGGCCAACACTTTCATTTCCAGCTTCAGGTCACGCTGTTCGCCGGGCTTGCCTGGCGTGGTCTGGCGCGGCGCGCGGTTGGTACTGGATTTGAAACGGGTGTTGCCCAGACCGTGCCAGCCACCATGGGCCACCAGCAAACGCTGGCCGGCCTTGGTCAGGTCGCCGATGACTTCCTGGGTGGCGGAATCGATCACCGTGGTACCGACCGGCACGCGCAGGATCAGGTCTTCGCCCTTCTTGCCGGTGCAGTCGGTGCTGCCACCGTTGGAGCCACGCTCTGCATCGAAATGCCGGGTGTAACGGTAGTCCACCAGGGTATTGAGGTTTTCATCGGCGAGCATGTAGATCGAGCCGCCGTCGCCCCCGTCACCACCGTTCGGGCCACCGTTTTCAATGAATTTTTCCCGACGGAAACTCATGCAGCCATTGCCGCCGTCGCCAGCCTTTACTCGAATCGATACTTCATCAACAAACTTCATGACACACGCCTCTCGCCGTACGGACGAGCCGAAAAAAACAAGACATAAGACTCTTGCAAAAATGAGCGCAGCGACCTCAAAACACGCCCCAACCGCAGCGCCGACAGCCCATACAAACAGTTTTGCAAGAGACTCACCCCACAAACGAAAAAGCCCCGTCGCAAGACAGGGCTTTTCCAGCGGTCTCGCAATTAAGCTGCGATAACGCTTACGTAACGACGACCGAAGGCGCCTTTTACTTCGAACTTGATCACGCCTTCGATTTTAGCGAAGAGGGTGTGATCCTTACCCATGCCAACGCCGTAGCCAGCGTGGAATTGGGTGCCGCGCTGACGCACGATGATGTTGCCCGCTTTGATAGCCTGGCCGCCATACATCTTCACGCCAAGGCGTTTGGCTTCTGAGTCGCGACCGTTACGGGTACTACCACCAGCTTTTTTGTGTGCCATGAGTTCAATTCTCCTAGTGAGGAATTAGGCTGAAATTAAGCCTGAATACCGGTGATTTTGATCTCGGTGTACCACTGGCGGTGGCCCATACGCTTCATGTGGTGCTTACGACGACGGAACTTGATGATGCGGACTTTATCGTGACGACCTTGGGAGATCACTTCAGCCACAACGGTAGCGCCAGCAACGACTGGAGCGCCGATATTCACGTCATCGCCATTGGCGACCAACAGAACGCGATCAAAAGTCACGGATTCGCCGGTAGCGATTTCCAGTTTTTCGATCTTCAGGTATTCACCTGGGGCGACCTTGTATTGCTTGCCACCAGTAACGATTACTGCATACGACATGGTATTTCTCCGATAATCCTGCTCACCCAGCGCTTTATAAGAAGAGGTATTGGCTGGCATGGCTGCATGGGCTGGAAGGCCCGGATGCAATTGCGTAAGGCAGGTGCTGCCCAGGAAGTTCAGGGTGCGCGATTGTACGCAAGCTGACCGAGCCTTGCAAGTGGCCGCCCCGCACTGTAGAAGCATGCGCCTTGACACCTGCGGACGTGGGTCCTAGCATGCCGCGCAACCCTTCTGGAGCGCCTGTCGCTGATGCAACCCCAAGCTTTCTACCGCGCAGTGGCGGACGATTTTAGTGCCGTCGACGGTATCATCAAGAAGCAGCTGACGTCCCGCGTGCCGCTGGTATCGAAAATCGGCGACTACATCACGTCGGCCGGCGGCAAGCGCCTGCGTCCTTTATTGGTGCTACTGTGCGGCAAGGCACTGGGTCGCGAAGGCGACGACATGCGCCTGCTCGCCGCCACCATCGAATTCCTGCACACCGCGACCCTGCTGCATGACGACGTCGTCGACATGTCCGGCATGCGCCGTGGCCGTTCGACCGCCAACGCCATGTGGGGCAACGCCCCGAGCGTGCTGGTGGGTGATTTCCTGTACTCGCGCTCGTTCGAAATGATGGTCGAGCTGGGCTCGATGCCGGTAATGAAGATCCTGTCCCAGGCCACGCGCATCATCGCCGAAGGCGAAGTGCTGCAGTTGTCCAAGGTGCGCGATGCCAGCACCACCGAAGAAACCTACATGGAGGTCATTCGCGGCAAGACCGCGATGCTCTTCGAAGCCTCGACCCACAGCGCCGCCGCCCTGGCCGGTGCCACCGCCGAGCAGAGCGAAGCCCTGCGCACCTTTGGCGACCACCTGGGCGTGGCCTTCCAGCTGGTGGACGACCTGCTGGACTACAAGGGCGACGCCGAGACCCTGGGCAAGAACGTCGGTGACGACCTGGCCGAAGGCAAGCCGACCCTGCCGCTGATCTACACCATGCGTGAAGGCACGCCTGAACAGGCAGCTTTGGTACGCCAGGCGATCCAGAAAGGCGGGATCGAGGACCTGGAGAGCATCCGGATCGCGGTCGAAGCTTCCGGATCGCTGGAATACACCGCGAAATTGGCCCAGGACTACGTCGCCCGCGCAATCAAGTGTCTCGACGCCCTACCGGCCAGCGAGTACCGCGATGCGCTGGTGGAACTGAGCGAGTTTGCGGTCGCCCGCACCCATTGATGACAGAAGCCCTGTGGGAGCGAGCTTGCGCCACAGGGGTGTTTCACTGCGCTGCCCCCTTTGACTTAAAACCCTATACAATGTGCGCCCTTTTGCCCTCCTGATACCAAGGAACCTTAGTGAGCACGTTGCCGCCCTGCCCGAAATGCAATTCCGAATACACCTACGAAGACGGTACCCAACTGGTCTGCCCAGAGTGCGCCCATGAATGGTCCGCCGGCGGCGAAGCGCAAGCGCCGTCCGACGACATCGTGAAGAAGGATTCGGTTGGCAACGTCCTGCAGGACGGCGATACAATTACCGTGATCAAGGACCTCAAGGTCAAGGGCACTTCCCTGGTGGTCAAGGTTGGCACCAAGGTCAAGAACATCCGCCTATGCGATGGCGATCATGATATCGACTGCAAGATCGACGGCATCGGCCCGATGAAGCTTAAATCCGAGTTCGTCAGAAAAGTCTGAATCTGTTGTATTCCCATCCCATGCCCCGCGTGGGATGGTGCTTGCCTTCCCCCTCCCCAATCCTATTTTGTGCGGCTCCACGGGATTCCAACCCGCTTGGGCTTTCACAACCCATCGTCAGAAAAAAACCGTTGCGCCAATAGAGACTTGCTATTTAGCGAATAAGAATTATTCTCATCGAACCCATCAAGGAGATGAGAACCATGACTTATTTGATCGATGCCTGGCTGGACCGTCCACATCCCTACCTGAGGATCCTGCACCGGGAAACCGGGGAAGTCTGTGCGGTGCTTGAAGAAGAAGCCTTGAATGAGCTGCAGGACCAAGGGGATCTGGACCTCAACAGCCTCAACTCCAGCGAACCGCTGGTGCTAAAGGAGTTGGTGCGAAACCTGTTCCTGTTCTGCTACGCCCGGGCGTTGCGCCCAACGGGTGATTTCAGCGGCAGATTCCATGGATGAGCATAAATAACCTATGGGAGAACCTGTGGGAGCGATGGTGCGGCTCGCTCCCACAGTTTTTTGTCCGGCTGTAAAAACCGGACAGGGTCTTACAATACGTCCAACAGCTCGACGTCGAACACCAGCACGCTGTGCGGCGGGATGCTGCCAACGCCCTGGGCGCCGTAGGCCAGCTCGCTAGGCACGTACAAACGCCATTTACTGCCGGCGTTCATCAGTTGCAGCGCCTCGGTCCAGCCAGGAATCACGCCGCCTACCGGGAATTCGGCTGGCTGGCCACGATCGTAGGAACTGTCGAACACAGTGCCGTCGATCAGGGTGCCGTGGTAATGGGTGCGCACCTGGTCTTCACGGGTCGGCTTGGCGCCTTCACCCTGGGTCAGCACTTCGAATTGCAGGCCAGAGGCCAGGGTGGTGATGCCTTCGCGCTTGGCATTTTCAGCCAGGAACGCACGACCTTCGCCCGCAGCGGCCTCAGCCTTGGCGGCGGCTTCCGCTTGCATGATTTCACGGATGACCTTGAAGCTGGCGGACATCTCGTCCTGGCCCACGCGGCTTGGCTTGCCGGCGAACGCGTCGGTCAGGCCGGCCAGGATCGCGTCCAGGCTCACGCCCGGTGGCGGATTGTCGCGCAGTTGGTCGCCCAACTGACGGCCTATGCCGTAGCTGACGCGTGTTTCGTCGGTGGACAGGTTAACTTCGGACATGATGCTGCTCCGCTGTGCGGACGGCCCGGGAAGTTGCCGTGCGTACACAGCGCCTCCCGGAGCGCCCGGAACCAAAAGGGCGAGCAGACTAGCACAGATGCCGCAGCGCGTGAGGAACCTCAGTGCTTGGTCAGCTTGTCCAGATACCCCATGGCGAAGGCCGACACCACGAACGTCATGTGGATGATCACGTACCACATCAGGTGGTCGGGATCGACATTCTTGGCATCCATGAAGATACGCAACAAATGGATGGAAGAGATGGCTACGATCGACGCGGCCACCTTCATCTTCAAGGAGGAAGAGTCCATGGTGCCCAGCCAGTTGAGCTTTTCCTTGTCGGAATCGATGTCCAGTTGCGAGACGAAATTCTCATAGCCGGAGATCATCACCATAACCAGCAAACCGCCCACCAGCGCCATGTCGATCAGCGACAGCAGCACCAGGATCAGCTCGGACTCGGCCATGGAAAACACGTTGGGGATGACGTGAAAGACTTCCTGGAAGAATTTCAGCGCCAGGGCCAGCAAGCCCAGAGACAGCCCGAAGTAGATCGGCGCCAGCAGCCAACGGGAGGCGTACATTGCATTTTCGATAAAGCGTTCCATTGAGTCTCACACCAGGGCTGAAAAAACGCGGCGAGTATACCAGCCACGCCCCTACCGACAAACGCCGGTCCGGCCTGCGGATCTACTGGCGGAGCATGCCCTTGGACGACTCACTGAAGCGGACGAAACTCGAAACCGCCAACGTTGCGACAACGCCCTCCGTTGATCTCCCGCAGTTGCGCCTGCATGTGCAGGGACCAGATCTGCGGATCGTCGGCCAGTTCATAACCGTGGGTTGTCAGGCTCTGGACGATGGTGTCGAGTATGGTTTCTGCGGCGGTCGGCCCGGGAAACGGCCCCTGGGCCTTGATGGCGGAAGGTTGCTCGCCGGCCATTCCGGCGGCGAAGAGCACGGTCCACATGCCCGTGTCTCCAGCGAGCGGACGGACAGCACATTCAATGCGGGTCACCAGGCCCAGGCACTGGCGGGTAAGGCAAAGGTTGCGCGACATGGCGGCGCCCCTCGGTAGATCCGGTATTCAGCCCAGGCGGGGCTGTTTCGATCCAATGATGGCTCTCGTTATCCTTGAACTGAGGATAGGAGAAAAGTTCCGGCGGCGAAGGATTTCGAAACCAGAATGCGCCGAGCGGTCACAGTGTGAATATTGACGCCAAACTGGTGGCGCATTAAGAAAAAATGATCCCAAAAAACAGTGTGGGAGCGAGCCTGCTCGCGAAGGCGGATGGGCAGCAACAATGATGTCGACAGTCCATCCGCTATCGCGAGCAGGCTCGCTCCCACAATTAGATTTTCCGATATAGGAAAAATCCTCAAGCAGGCTTGGCCTCCGCCAGCGCCTGCTGCGCCAGTTCCTTTTCCGCCTCCTTGATATCGTCCTCGCTGATCATTTCCGCGATAACCCGCAGCCGCTCCACCACGCGCGCATTGACGCTGCCCTCCGGGAACTCGCCGTTCTCGTCCGGCTCGCCCGCGGGTTCGCCCACCAGCAGGCTCAGGGCTTCGTCGGCCTGGCGCACGGCGTAGACGTGGAATTGCCCGGCGCGCACGGCGGCCAGCACTTTTTCATCGAGCATCAGGGTCGCTACGTTGGCCTGGGGAATGATCGCCCCCTGCTCGCCTGTCAGCCCGCGGGCTTCACAGAGGCGGAAGAAGCCTTCGATCTTCTCGTTGACCCCACCCACCGCCTGCACTTCACCAAATTGGTTGATCGAGCCGGTGATGGCGAAGCACTGCTTCAATGGCGTCTTCGACAAGGCCGAGATCAGCGTGCAAGCTTCGCCGAGGGATGCGCTGTCGCCGTCCACATAGCCGTAGGACTGCTCCAGGGCGATGCTGGCCGAGATCGCTAGCGGGAATTCCTGGGCATACCGGCTTCCCAGGTAGCCGGTAAGAATCATCACACCCTTGGAGTGGATCGGCTGGCCGAGGTTGACCTCTCGCTCGATGTCGACGATACCGCTGCCGCCGGGATATACCGTGGCCGAAATGCGCGCCGGGACACCGAACGCAGAGTCGCCCACCTCAAGTACCGTCAACCCGTTGCACTTGCCCACGGCCGCGCCGTCGGTGTCGATGAGGATGATCCCCGCTAGCATGTCGTCGAGGATTCGCGCCGAGACACGCCCGGTGCGGGTTGCCTTGGCCTTCAAGGCGCGCTCGATGTGACCGGCATCGGTCATCTCGTCACCGGCCAGTTGGCGGATGAAATCCGCCTCGCTGACCAGTTGGAAAAGGTCACCGATACGCGCCGAAAGGCGTCCCTGGTGTTCGGCCAGACGCGCACTGTAAGTCGCCAGGCGCGCCACCGCATCGGCGGTCAGCGGCGCCATGCCCTCTTCCGAGGTGCGTGTCTTGAGCAACTGGGCTAACTGCTCCAGGCTCTCGTCGCCCATCGGGATGTCTTCATCGAAGTCCACCAGTACGCGAAACATTTCCTGGAAATCCGAATCCAGGTCCTGCAAGGCGTAATAGAGCTGGCGCGCGCCGATGATCACGACCTTGACCTGCAACGGGATGTGCTGCGGCGTCAGGGTGACCGTCGCCAGCCGCCCCAACTCGCCCAGTGGCGACTCCATTTTCAGCTTGCGCGACTGCAGGGCACGCTTGAGCGCATCCCACACGAACGGCTCGCCGAGCATCTTTTCCGCTTCAAGGATCAGAAAACCACCGTTGGCACGGTGCAAGGCGCCTGGGCGCAACTGCCGATACGTGGTGTAGAGCGCGCCTTGGTCGGTGCTGTATTCGATGCGTCCGAACAGATTGTCGTAGGTCGGGTGCGGTTCGAATACCACCGGCGCGCCACCGCTCGCCGGATGGCCGACGACCAGGCTCGGCGCGTATTGCTCTTCCAGCAGCTTGCGGGCGACGGCGTCGGTCTTGCTGTCGTCCACCAGTTGTTCGACCACGGTCTTGAGCAGATAGACCTGCATGGCTTGCAGATATCCACAAACCGCGGCGTTCTCGGCGTACTTTTCCGACAACGGCGCCAGCAAAGGCTGTAAGGCCAGCGTGATGGTTTCTTCGTTGAGCTGACGCAACTGGTTGTTGGATTCGCGTTTCCACTGCGGGAGGCTGGCGAGCTCTTCGTTCAGGCGCTCCTCCAAGCCGGAAATATCTTCGTGGAACCGCTCGCGCTCGGCCTCCGGCAGTTGGGCGAACTCCGCCTCGTCCAGCGCCTTGCCCTCGCTCATCGGCGTGAACGCGATGTTGCTGCTGTCACGGTACAGCGCGACATCCTTTTCCAATGCCAGGCGCTCGATCACATCGAGAGCGCGGTCGTAGCGCTGGTTGAAGGCGCGGTCGATGGCGCTTTTTTTCTGCTGGTAGGACGGGTGCTCGAACACGGCCGGAAAAGTCGCCAGCAGATTGTCGATAAGGCCATTGATATCGCCGATGAACGTGCCCGCCGTACCCGAGGGCAGCTCCAGGGCGCGCGGCTCGCGAGGCTCATCGAAGTTATTGACATAGACCCAGTCCGACGGGGTCTGCATGCGCTTGCCTTCGGCCTTGAGGTAGCGCTTGACGAAAGAGAACCGGCCAGTACCGGGCTCACCCATGACGAATACGTTGTAACCGGGGCGTGGCATCGCCACACCGAACTGCAATGCTTCGACCGCACGCTCCTGGCCAAGCACACCGCGGAAGGGCTCCAGATCATTGGTGGTAGAGAAGCTGAACTGTTCAGCGGAAAACGGACGGGTCAGCGCTTCGGGCGCTAGACGCAAGCTGGCAGCAACAGGATCAGGCATCGGGCTTCCTTACATCAGGCGGGGCAGATAGCGGCATTCTGGCGCTGCCTATACCTGACTGGCAAGGAGCGTCTCAGACCAAAGCATAGTCGAGGCAAAAACCCAGGGCAGAGCCCCGCAAGCAACGGGTTTGCAGTAATGTTTTTGCAAAATGTCACGGAACCCTCGGATCGTGCCTAAACTCCAAACTGCGCGGCTGGAACAATAACCGGCCCACTGGCTCCTGTAGGGGCCAGACCCTGTCCATTGGTATGCACATAAAGAGAACATAGCTATGAAACGGATTCTTCTCGGTACTCTCTTCACCGCTGTATCCATCAACGCCATGGCTCAGGCGCCGGGCGGCCCGGATTGCGGTTGGGGCAACATGCTGTTCGAAGGTCAGCGTGGCACCCCGGCCCACTTCCTCGCATCCACCACCAACGGCACCTCCGGCAACGCCACCTTCGGCATGACCTCCGGCACCAACGGCTGCTCGACCAACGCAGCACTGACCTACGGTGGCAAGTCCTGGCTGGCCATGAATGGCATGATGAACGAGCTGTCCGAAGACATGGCCAAGGGTCAGGGCGAAGCGCTGACCACCTACGCCGTGGTACTGGGTGTGGCGCCGGAAGATCGCGCTCACTTCTCCGCTGTGACCCACGAGCACTTCCAGCAGATCTTCAGCAAGGCTGACGTGACCGCAGAAGACGTGCATGCCAACACCCTGGCCATTCTGAAAAACGACCCTCGCCTGGCCAAGTACGCGACTCAAGCTTAAGCTCGACACCACTCGCTCCTTTCGGGGAGCGGGTTTTCTTTCTGGGGCCCTCTCGGTCTTTATTTTTCGATCTTCCAAGTAGCCGACTATGCTCAAACGCCTTGCCTGGCTGGCGCTCTGTGTGTGCGCCCCGCTATCCGCCGCGCCTCATGTCGACCCTCAACGTTTGCAGCAACTGGCCAATGACCGCTTCTGGATTTCCCTTGGCCACTACGAAACCGCCAAGCTCGGCGGCTGGCGCAGCTACATCAGCGACAAGAAATTCTTCCTCGCACCCGACGGCAACGAGCATCCCGACCGCGAACTGACCGCCACGCTGCAAGCCCTGTACGGCCCGGCCAGTGCCGGCCAGCAGCATGCCCAGTGCGTGTACCCGGCGCGTACCCGCTGGCTGAAGGCGCAGCTCGACCTGACGGACCTGCCCTCGGTCAATTGCAGCGATTACACCCAATGGTTCAAGGACGTTTCGCCCCACAGCGCGGTGATGATCTTCCCGGCCGCGTACCTGAACAGTCCGTCATCGATGTTCGGCCATACGTTGCTGCGCATCGACCAGGCCGATGTGCAAAGCGACAAGACCGCGCTGCTCAGCTACGCGATCAACTTCGGCGCCTACATTGAAGGTTCGGATAACAGCATCCTCTACGCCTGGAAGGGCCTGATGGGCGGCTACCCTGGCCTGTTCGCCCTGGTGCCGTATCAGGAAAAACTCTCCGAATACCGCAGCCTCGAGAATCGCGACCTGTGGGAATACCGCCTGAACCTGAGCCAGGCGGAAACCGAACGGATGGTCGAGCATGTGTGGGAACTCAAGCAGATCCAGTTCGACTATTTCTTCTTCGACGAAAACTGCTCCTATCGCCTGCTTGAATTGCTGCAAGTCGCCCGTCCCAGCCTGCGCCTGACCGAACAGTTCCCGCTCACGGCGATCCCCACCGACACCGTCAAGGCGGTGAAAGAAGCCGGGCTGGTGGAAAGCATCCAGTACCGCCCGTCCCGGGAGCGAGAGTTGCTCAGCCGCGCCGAACCGCTCAGCGATAATGAGCAGCAGTGGGTTTTGAAGGTCAGCGCCGACCAGCAACAATTGCAAACGCCCGACTTCAAGGCGCTACCGCGCGAGCGCCAGGCGCTGATCATCGATGCCGCCTACCGCCTGGAGCGTTATCGCGCCAACGGCCAGGAGCGCGATCCACAGCGGGCCCAGCGCAGTTTCGAGCTGCTGAGGGCGATCAACCAGAACCCCGCGCCGGAACTGGACATCCCACAGCCGGGCCTTCCGGAAGACGGCCACGAATCGCGCACCTGGCAGGCCGGCCTGGGTACGCGGGGTGACCGTGCGTTCGGTGAGTACGGCCTGCGCATGGCCTATCACGACCTCAACGACAACGCCGAAAGCTTTCCGCTGGGGGCGCAAATCGAGATCCTGCAACTAAAGCTGCGCCAGTACGAAGGCAACGACTGGCAAGTGCAGCAGCTGGACCTGGCGACCATCCGCTCCCTGACCCCGCGCAACGAGCTGCTGCAACCGTTGTCCTGGCAGGTCACTGGTGGCCTGGAGCGGGTGCCGGGCAAACACGACGATGAAACATTGGTCAGCCACGTCAACGGCGGCGCGGGCGGCACTTGGGCGCTGGGCGAAGATGTACTGGGCTTTGCACTGGGCACGGTGCGGGTCGAACACAACAACGATTTCGCTCAATTCATCGCCCCGGCCGCCGGATTCAACAGCGGCGTGCTGTGGAAAAACCCGCTGGGCAACCTGAGCCTGGAAGCCAAGGGCGATTACTTCGTCAATGGCGAGGTACGCCGTAGCCTGAGCCTGAACCAGCAGTGGGAATTGTCCCGCAACCTGGGCCTGCGCCTGAGCGCCCAGCGAGAGTTCAGCCACTTGGCCTCGCCAGAGAACGAGGTGATGCTCGAGGTGAAGTGGTACCACTACTGAACGAACGGATTGATCACCGCGCTTTCACACCTTTCTGACGAATCCGCTTCTAGACTTCTTTTATGAGTGGATCGGGCAGGAACGCAAAACATGTGGCGCGCGGCGGTGGTATTGGGGGTGTTGGTGTTGCTCGGTGGCTGTGAAACAACCCATGAGGATTTGATTGCCCGAGGTTATCCACCGGCCTTCGCCGACGGTTTCGATGATGGCTGCAGTAGCGGTCGGCAAGCCGCCGGCGTAATCACAGGCCAGTTCAGGAAGGACGTGCCGCGTTATCTCAAGGATGCCCGCTACGCCGAGGGCTGGAGCGACGGCTTTCGCCAGTGCCAGGCCATGCGCGAGAGTGAAGAGCGTGACGTCTACCGCGAACGCCACTGGGACGATCGCGAACGTGCCTGGCAGCAGGAGAAAGATCGCGACGCCGCTCGGGCCTATCGCACGCAGTGAGTCGCTCAGAGACATCCGTCGAAACCAAAACCTTGCGACCATGGCCCAAACTCCAACAGAGGAGAACCCTATGAGTCGCGCTTTCGTCAACGAAGACAACGCCGCCGCCCAGGCCGATCAACCGGTCGAACGCCAGGTCAGCGCACAGCCCAACTACGTCACGCCGGCGGGGCTTGCTCAATTGCAGGCACGGGTCACCAAACTGCAGCAACTGCATAGCCAACAGTCTGCCCAGGGCGAGCGGGCAGACAAGCAGCGTATCGCCGATATCGAACGGGATCTGCGATATTTCAATCAACGCCTGCAAAGCGCCCAGGTCGTTACGCCGAGCCATTGCGATCAGGTGCGAATCGGGCACTGGGTGACTTTTGCCGATGAGCACGATCAGGAACGGTGTGTGCAATTGGTTGGGGAAGACCAGGCCGATGCGACCAATGGACTGATCAACTGGGGCTCGCCGCTGGGGCGGGCCTTGCTGGGGGCGAAGGTTGGGGATGAGGTGGTGTGGAAGCGGCCGGCGGGGGATCTATCGATTGAGGTGGTGGCAATTGACCTGAAGTAAAGCCACGGTCCATGAAAAACGGAGCCCGAAGGCTCCGTTTTTTATGCAACCGACCGAATCAGGCCAGTTTCTTGTGCCGTACGCGATGCGGCTGGGCGGCGGCTTCGCCGAGGCGTTTCTTGCGATCGGCTTCGTACTCGGTGTAGTTGCCTTCGAAGAACACCGCTTGGGAGTCGTCTTCATATGCCAGGATGTGGGTTGCCACGCGGTCAAGGAACCACCGGTCGTGGGAGATCACAATGGCGGCGCCCGGGAAGTCCAGCAAGGCTTCTTCCAGGGAACGCAGGGTTTCGACGTCGAGGTCGTTGGACGGTTCGTCGAGCAGCAAGACGTTACCGCCCTCCTTCAACGTCAACGCCAGGTGCAAGCGACCGCGCTCACCGCCGGAGAGATCCTTGACGAACTTCTGTTGATCGCCGCCCTTGAAGTTGAAACGACCGACATAAGTGCGCGACGGGATTTCGTAGTTGCCGATACGGATCTGGTCGGAACCGTCAGAGATCTGCTGGAACACGGTCTTGCTGCCGTCCAGGTCCTCACGGCTCTGGTCGACGCAGGCCAGTTGCACGGTTTCACCGATCTCGATGGTGCCGGAGTCCGGGGTTTCCTTGCCCATCAGCATGCGGAACAGCGTGGATTTACCCGCACCGTTACCACCGATCACACCGACAATGGCGCCTTTAGGCATGGAGAACGACAGGTTGTCGATCAACACGCGGTCGCCGTAGCCCTTGGTGACGTTCTTGAATTCGATGACCTTGTCACCCAGGCGCGGGCCGGCCGGGATGTAGATCTCGTTGGTTTCGCTGCGCTTTTGGAATTCCTGAGACTGCATTTCCTCGAAGCGTTGCAGGCGAGCCTTGGATTTCGACTGGCGCGCCTTGGCGCCCTTGCGCACCCATTCCAGTTCTTCCTTCATGGCTTTTTCATGGGCCGACTGCTGCTTGGACTCCTGGGCCAGACGATCGGACTTGGCTTCCAGCCAGCCCGAATAGTTGCCCTCGTACGGAATGCCCGCGCCGCGGTCGAGTTCCAGGATCCAGCCGGCGACGTTGTCCAGGAAGTAACGGTCGTGCGTGATCGCAACCACGGTGCCTGGGAAGTCGTGCAGGAAGTGTTCGAGCCAGGCGACGGAGTCGGCGTCCAGGTGGTTCGTCGGTTCGTCGAGCAGCAACATGTCCGGCGCGGACAGCAGCAGGCGGCACAGGGCCACGCGACGCTTTTCACCGCCCGACAGATGTTCCACTTTCGCGTCCCAGGCCGGCAGGCGCAGCGCATCGGCGGCCACTTCCAGCTGGCGATCCAGGTTATGACCGTCGCTGGCCTGCAGGATCGCTTCGAGCTTGGCCTGTTCGGCGGCCAGCTTGTCAAAATCGGCGTCCGGGTCGGCGTAGGCGGCGTAGACCTCGTCCAGGCGCGCCTGGGCGTCCTTGATCACGCTGACCGCTTCCTCGACCACTTCACGCACGGTCTTGGTCGGGTCCAGTTGTGGCTCTTGCGGCAGGTAGCCGATGTTCAGGTCGGGCATCGGACGGGCTTCACCGTCGAACTCCTTGTCGACGCCGGCCATGATTTTCAGCAGCGTGGACTTACCCGAGCCGTTGAGGCCCAGTACGCCGATCTTGGCGCCAGGGAAAAAGGAAAGAGAAATGTTTTTCAGGATTTCCCGCTTCGGCGGAACAACTTTGCCCAGCCGATGCATGGTGAAGACGTATTGAGCCATGGTGAACCTAGCGTCAGTGACAGTGAAAAGAACGAGCCAGGCCATGCGCGGCGCGGGCAGTTGATGTTGATCACTGCCTGCGAGCCGATGGAGCCTGGGAATCTGGAGCTGGAACGCTCTTGTTTGACCGGCAAAGCTACCTCAACCGTCGGTCCAGGTCCAGCCGCCGAGGACTGGCACTTTGCCACAAGTCAAGGCATGCTAGTCGCCCTTCGGGCGTCAGGCTTATAGTGACGTCGCGCCAGTCCAGCAAACCGCAGGATTACAGCTTGTCCAACGTCACTCCGCCCTCGTCCTCACGCGCCCCAGTCGCTGTGCCTGGCTTGCCCCTGCGCGGGACATTGAAGGGCGGGCTGGCCTCGCTGGTGCTGTTATTGCTGGGGCTGCTCTTCTGGCAGCTGCTCGATCAACTGCGCGAAACCCAACAGCAACAGCGCCAATACACCATCGACCACACCGCCGACCTCGCCGCGCAAGTCAGCCTGAACATGGCCCTGAACGCGCAAATAGCCCTCAATCTGCTACCGATCGTCGAACAACCGCAAACCGCCGACGAACAGCAGGCGCTGTTGCGCAAGCTCAAGCAATCATTGCCCGAATTGCGCAGCCTGGCGCTGCTGAGCCCCTCCGGCAGAGTGCTCAGCGACAGTGACGCGGATAGCCAGGACGCGGATTACCTGGCCGAACTGGTACGACGCAGTCACGCCCAGGCCCATTATTTCAGCAATGCCGAGGACGGCTCCGTGGTGCATCTGCTGTTGCACCAGGCCAGCGGCAGCTCTCGCGGATACTGGGCGCTGCGCCTGTCTCCGAGTTTCTTTTCGACATTGACCAAACAGGGCGATACGGGCCTGCGGCCACTGTGGCTGGTGGAGAACCGTCTCAATCGGCAGATCATCAGCCGCGACGAAAGCCTGCCCACGATCACCCCGTCCCAACTGACCCCGCAGGACCTGAGCAACACGGTGTTGACCGTCCCCCTGAGCAGCAGCGACTGGCAGCTGCGCGGGCTGTTCGACCGGCGCCAGGTGCTCGAGCAGCTGCTTCCGGCCTTCATCGGCAAATGCCTGCTGGGCCTGGCGTTTTCCATGTTGCCGGTCATTGCCCTGCTGAACATGCGCCGACGCCAGCGGCAGCTGCACGAAGGGCGCCGTCGCTATCAGGACATTTTCGAGGGCACCGGCGTGGCCCTCTGCGTGCTCGACCTGTCCGGCCTCAAGGCGTTTTTTGCCAGGACTGGCCTGCACAACGGCGAGCAACTGCGCGCCTGGTTGCAGGTTCCGCAACAGCTCGAACAGCTGCAACAGCAAGTGCACGTCACCGAAGTCAACCAGGTGGCGTTGAAGCTGCTCAATGTCGACTCCTGCCAACAAGCCTGGCAACTGCTGGTTGGCAACGCCGAAAAGGACAACAACCCGGTCGGTTCGAAACTGCTCGAAGCGTTGCTCGATCCCCATAAACAGCTGGAGCTGGAAATCAGGCTCCAGGACGCCCACGGCCGGGATCAGCATCTGTGGCTGGTGTTGCGCCTGCCGGAAACACAGCACGACTATAACGCGGTCATCCTGAGCATCAGCGACATCACCAGCCGCAAGCTGATCGAACTGTCGCTACTGGAACGCGAAGGGTTCTGGTCCGATGTGGTGCGCACCGTTCCGGATCATCTTTATGTGCAGGATGTGATCAGCCAGCGGATGATCTTCAGCAACCACCACCTGGGCCAGACGCTCGGCTACGACCGAACCGAACTGCACCAGATGGGCGAGTATTTCTGGGAAATCCTGCTGCACAGCGACGACGCCGATCACTATCACACGCTACGCCAGGAACAGCGGCGCGGCGGCTACACGCAGTTGCTGCAATGCCAGCTGCGGTTCCGCCATCGCAACGGCAAGTGGCGCCGTTTCGAGGTCCGAGAACAGGCCCTGGCCCGGGACCGCTACGACCAGGTGACCCGGATCATCGGCGTGGCCAAGGACATCACCGAGCAGATCGAGGCCAGCGAATCGCTGCGCGACAGCGAGCAACGCTACCGGATGCTCGCCGAAAGCATCAGCGATGTGATTTTCTCGACCGACAGCAAGCTGTCGCTCAACTATGTCAGCCCGTCCGTCCAGGCGGTGCTGGGCTACACCGCCGACTCGATCTTCCAGAACGGCTGGCAGTCGACCATCGCCAACCCGCAACAACTGACCGGCATCTACAGCCTGATGGACCGCCTCAGCAAGGCCCTCGACAAGCCCGACCAACTGACCGAGCTGCGCAACCAGATGCAGACCCAGTTGTATCTGTTCGACTGCCTGCGCGCCGATGGGCGCAAGATCCCTATCGAGCTGCGGCTGGTGCTGGTGTGGGATGACCATGGCGCGTTCGAAGGTGTACTGGGGGTGGGCCGTGACATCAGCCAGCAGCGGCGCGCCGAAAAAGACCTGCGCATGGCCGCCACCGTATTCGAGCACTCGACATCGGCGATCCTGATCACCGACCCGGCCGGCTACATCGTTCAGGCCAACGAGGCGTTCAGTCGCGTCAGCGGTTACGCGGTATCGCAAGTGCTCGACCAACTGCCCACCATGCTGACCGTGGATGAGCAGCAGGAAGCCCATTTGCGCTACGTGCTCAAGCAACTGCAACAACACAGCACCTGGGAAGGCGAAGTCTGGCTCAAGCGCCGTAATGGTGAACATTACCCGGCCTGGGTCGGCATCACGGCGGTGCTCGACGACGAAGGCGACCTTGCCAGCTACGTGTGTTTCTTCAGCGACATCAGCGAACGCAAGGCCAGCGAGCAGCGCATCCATCGCCTGGCCTACTACGACGCATTGACTCACCTGCCCAACCGCACGCTGTTCCAGGACCGTCTGCACACCGCGCTGCAGTCAGCCGAGCGGCAGAAGACCTGGGTCGTGCTGATGTTTCTCGACCTGGACCGCTTCAAGCCGATCAACGACTCCCTGGGCCATGCCGCTGGCGACCGGATGCTCAAGGAAATGGCGACGCGCCTGCTCGGCTGCGTGGCCGACGACGACACCGTGGCGCGCATGGGCGGCGATGAATTCACCCTGCTGCTGCAACCGCGAGCCACTCGCGAGATGGCGTTGAACCGGGCGATCACCGTGGCCGAGCAGATCCTTGCCAGCCTCGTCCGGCCCTTCGTGCTCGAAGGTCGCGAGTTTTTCGTCACCGCCAGTATCGGTATCGCCCTCAGCCCCCAGGACGGCAACGAACTCAGCCAATTGATGAAGAACGCCGACACGGCCATGTATCACGCCAAGGAGCGCGGCAAGAACAACTTCCAGTTCTACCAGGCCGACATGAACGCCAGCGCCCTGGAGCGGCTGGAATTGGAAAGCGACCTGCGCCACGCCTTGGAACAGAATGAGTTCGTGCTCTATTACCAACCCCAGTTCAGTGGCGACGGCAAGCGCCTGACCGGCGCCGAGGCCTTGCTGCGCTGGCGCCATCCGCGACGCGGGTTGGTGCCGCCGGGGGATTTCATCCCGGTGCTGGAAGAACTCGGCCTGGTGGTGGACGTCGGCGACTGGGTTATCAGCGAAGCCTGTCGCCAGCTCAAGACCTGGCACCAGGCCAAGGTCCGGGTGCCGAAGGTCTCGGTCAACATCTCGGCCCGGCAGTTCTCCGACGGCCAGCTCGGCACACGCATCGCCAATATCTTGCGCAGCACTGGGCTGCCACCGGCCTGCCTGGAGCTGGAACTGACGGAAAGTATCCTGATGCGCGAAGTCAGCGAGGCGATGCAGATCCTCGCCGGGTTGAAGAACCTTGGCCTGAGTATCGCGGTGGATGACTTCGGCACCGGCTATTCGTCGCTCAACTACCTCAAGCAATTCCCCATCGACGTGCTGAAGATCGACCGCACCTTCGTCGACGGCCTGCCGTCCGGCGAGCAGGACGCGCAGATCGCCCGGGCGATCATCGCCATGGCCCACAGCCTCAACCTGGCGGTGATCGCCGAAGGCGTCGAGACCCACGAGCAACTGGACTTCTTGCGCGAACACGGCTGCGACGAAGTACAGGGCTACCTGTTCGGCCGGCCGATGCCGGCGAATCGGTTTGAAGCGCAGTTCAGCAATGATGCGTTGTTCATGATCGACTGAGAGCGTGCGGCGCCTGTAGCGGCCTCATCGCGAGCAAGCTCGCTCCCACATTTGAACCTGTGTACACATAACCCTGTGGGAGCGAGCTTGCTCGCGATGGGGCCGGCCGAGACATCACTGAATAATGCATGAAACCCATTCGTCCAAGACATGACGCCCTTTCATATGCCTTCCAAAACCGGTTGAGGTAGAATGCCCCCCTTTTCTGCCCCGATCCTTGAGGACCGCCATGTTCAGCCGTGATTTGACTATTGCCAAGTACGACGCCGATCTCTTTGCCGCCATGGAGCAAGAAGCTCAGCGCCAGGAAGAGCACATCGAGCTGATCGCTTCGGAAAACTACACCAGCCCAGCGGTGATGGAAGCTCAAGGCTCGGTACTGACCAACAAGTACGCCGAAGGCTACCCAGGCAAGCGTTACTACGGTGGTTGCGAGTACGTCGACGTGGTCGAGCAATTGGCCATCGACCGCGCCAAGCAGCTGTTCGGCGCCGATTACGCCAACGTCCAGCCACACGCAGGTTCCCAGGCCAATGCCGCCGTGTACCTGGCGTTGCTGTCGGCCGGTGACACCATCCTGGGCATGAGCCTGGCCCACGGCGGTCACCTGACCCACGGCGCCAGCGTTTCCTCCTCCGGCAAACTGTACAACGCCGTTCAGTACGGTATCGACGGCAATGGCCTGATCGACTACGACGAAGTCGAGCGCCTGGCCCTCGAGCACAAGCCGAAAATGATCGTGGCCGGTTTCTCCGCCTACTCCCAGATCCTCGATTTCCCGCGCTTTCGCGAGATCGCCGACAAGGTCGGGGCCTACCTGTTCGTCGACATGGCCCACGTTGCCGGCCTGGTTGCCGCTGGCGTGTACCCGAACCCGGTGCCGTTCGCGGACGTGGTCACCACCACCACCCACAAGACCCTGCGCGGTCCACGTGGCGGCCTGATCCTGGCGCGCGCCAACGCCGACATCGAGAAGAAGCTGAACTCGGCGGTATTCCCAGGCGCCCAGGGCGGCCCGCTGGAGCACGTGATCGCGGCCAAGGCGATCTGCTTCAAGGAAGCCCTGCAGCCTGAGTTCAAGGCCTACCAGCAACAAGTGGTGAAGAACGCCAAGGCCATGGCCGGCGTGTTCATCGAGCGCGGCTTCGACGTGGTGTCCGGCGGTACTGAAAACCACCTGTTCCTGCTCTCGCTGATCAAGCAAGAGATTTCCGGCAAAGACGCTGACGCGGCGCTGGGTAAAGCGTTCATCACCGTCAACAAGAACTCGGTACCCAACGATCCACGTTCCCCGTTCGTCACCTCGGGCCTGCGTTTCGGCACCCCTGCGGTGACCACTCGCGGTTTCAAGGAAGCCGAGTGCAAGGAGCTGGCTGGCTGGATCTGCGACATCCTGGCCGACCTGAACAACGAAGCGGTGATCGACGCCGTGCGTGAGAAGGTCAAGGCGATCTGCAAGAAGCTGCCGGTATACGGCGCCTGATAGCAGTAGCAAAAAAAACCGGCCCCAGTGGCCGGTTTTTTTTATCGTTGGAAAACCATTCGCCCCACGCGTGGATGGTCAGTGGAGCGCGGCTTCGAAGCCGGCGCGGATCTTTTCTTCAGGCAGTTCATCGGCGATGAACACGATAACGCTTTCCCGGGCCTCGCCTGGCGCCCAATCGGTGTCCCAATCGAAACCGTACAATTTGAGCACACCCTGGAATACCAACCGACGGGACTCGCCCGCGATGTTCAAAACGCCTTTGTAGCGCAGCAACTGCTTGCCGTGTTCTTCCAGCAACTGGTTCATGAAGTCGCTGAGCTTGTCGATGTCCAGCGGCTTGTCGGTGCGCAGCACCAGGCTGCTGATGCGATCGCCCGTGGTCGCCTTGCCAACCGGACGAAGGCTGAGCCCGGCGCCCAGGTCCGCATTGAGGTTGAAACCGCGGATGTCCAGCAATTCGGCCAGGTCGATCTTGCCGTGTTCGACCACTCGAATCGGCGCCCGCCGGTTGATGCGCATCAGGCGTTCGCGAAGAGCCTCGACATGGGCCGCGTCGACCAGGTCTGTCTTGCTCAATAGCAGGCGATCGGCAAATCCGACCTGGGCCTGGGCAATGGCCTGGGCCAGGTGGGTGTCGGCATGCGCGGCATCCACCAAGGTCAGGATACCGTCGAGGATGTAGCGCTCACGCAGGTCCTCGTCGATGAAAAAGGTTTGCGCCACCGGTGCGGGATCGGCGAGACCGGTGCATTCGATCACTAGGCGGTCAAATTGGATCTCGCCGCTGTCCAGCCGCTCGAGCAACAAGTACAGGGCCTTGGTGAGGTCGGTGTGGATGGTGCAACAAACGCAGCCGTTGGCCAGGGTCATGACCTGCACCGGCTCTTCGCCCAGCAACTGGGTATCGATGCCTGCATCGCTGAATTCGTTCTCGATCACGGCAATTTTCAGGCCGTGCTCGGCCTTGAGCAGATGACGCAGCAGCGTGGTCTTGCCAGCGCCGAGGAAGCCGCTGAGGATCGTGACCGGGATGGGAGAGGACAAACTGAATCTCCTTGATGCCTGAAAAAGAAAGCGGATCCTGTGAGAGCGAGCTTGCTCGCGATGGCGTCAGGTCAGTCAAATCCTCGTCAACTGACACTCCGCTATCGCGAGCAGGCTCGCTCCCACAAGGCGATCTGTGGTGTACGCAATCCCAAGGCCACCCCAAAACACCTGTGGGAGCGAGCCTGCTCGCGATGGCGTCAGGTCAGTCAATTCATCATTAACTGACCCACCGCTATCGCGAGCAGGCTCGCTCCCACAAGGGATGGGCCTCAGCTCAACAGCACTTGGGCCCGGCCTTGCCGCCGTAACGGGCCTCTTGGCGCTCTCGGAAGAACGCCTCGTAGTCCATCAGCGGCTTGTCCGGGTGCTTGGTTTGCATGTGCTCGACGTAGTTGTCGTAGTCGGGCATGCCGACCATCAGGCGGGCGGCCTGACCGAGGTATTTACCGAGGCGACTCAAGTCATTGAACATCGTTGCAATCCTCTATCAAGCGTCCGGCAGGGCCTGGAATGGCGCTTCTTTGTCCGTGCGCTCTTTCGTGCCCCAGGCGGCGATGCCGACCTTGAGCGCGTAGAACAGGATGCTGAAGACCACGAACAGGAACAATACCGTCAGCGTTGCGTTGGTGTAGGCATTGAACACCACGTGCTGCATCTGCTCGATGCTCTTGGCCGGGGCCAGGATCTGGCCGGCGGCCAGGGCATCGTTGTATTTGCGCGCCAGGGCCAGGAAGCCGATCGCCGGGTTGGCGTCGAACAGCTTGATCAGGCCCGCGGTGGTGGTGCAGATCAGCAGCCAGCTCGCCGGCAGCAGCGTGACCCAGACGTAGCGTTGGCGCTTCATCTTGATCAGCACCACGGTGGCGAGCATCAGCGCGATACCGGCCAGCATCTGGTTGGAGATGCCGAACAGCGGCCACAAGGTGTTGATGCCGCCCAGCGGATCGATCACGCCCTGGTACAGCAAGTAACCCCACAGCGCGACGCAGCCGGCAGTGGCGATCAGGTTGGCGGTCCAGGATTCGGTTCGCTTGAGGGCCGGCACGAACGAGCCGAGCAGATCCTGCAGCATGAACCGCCCGGCACGGGTGCCGGCGTCCACCGCGGTGAGGATGAACAGCGCTTCGAACAGGATCGCGAAGTGGTACCAGAAGGCCATGGTATTCTCACCCGGCAGCACCGAGTGCAGGATCTGCGCGATACCGACCGCCAGGGTCGGCGCACCGCCGGCACGGGCCAGGATGGTGGTCTCACCGATGTCCTTGGCCACCGCTTGCAGCGCGTCGGGGGTGATTGCAAAGCCCCAACTGCTGACGGTCTGGGCCACGGCCACCACGTCAGTGCCGACGATCGCCGCCGGGCTGTTCATGGCGAAGTACACGCCCGGCTCGATCACCGAGGCGGCAACCATCGCCATGATGGCCACGAAGGATTCCATCAGCATGCCGCCGTAACCGATGTAGCGGGCGTTGGTTTCGTTATCCAGCAGCTTGGGCGTGGTGCCCGAGGAGATCAGCGCATGGAAACCCGAGACCGCGCCGCAGGCGATGGTGATGAACAGGAACGGGAACAAGCCGCCCTTCCACACCGGCCCGGTGCCGTCGGTGAACTGAGTCAGCGCGGGCATTTTCAGCTCGGGCATGGTGACCAGGATGCCGATCGCCAGGGCGACGATGGTGCCGATCTTGAGGAAGGTCGACAGGTAGTCCCGTGGCGCCAGGATCAGCCACACCGGCAGGACCGCCGCGACAAAACCGTAGCCGATCAGCATCCAGGTGATCTGGATTCCGGTGAAGGTGAAGGCCTTGGCCCAGACCGGATCGGCGGCGATCTGCCCGCCCAGCCAGATCGAACCCAACAGCAACAGCACGCCGATGATCGAGA
>NZ_JBKKRK010000023.1:0-75667 GCF_048847255.1 Pseudomonas algeriensis
CCCCATTCCTTGCCGTCGTCGACCGTGGCGGTGTGAACGTTGTCACCGCTGATGTAGCGGTTCATCAGGGTCAGGCCCGGCACGCCGACGGCGGCGAAGTTGAAGTCGTGGCGCAGTTGCCAGGATTTTTCCTTGGCGTTGTCGTAGCTGGAGTTGTAGCTGTCGTTCGCCAGGGTGCCGCCGCTGGTGCCGTTGACGCGCATCCAGGCATCGTCGCCGCCGACTTTCTGCAGGCCGACGTAGAAGGTGTTGCCGCCGTATTTGGCGGAAAGCATGGCGAAGGCGGTTTTGTTGTCAAGGTCGCCGGCCAGTGCGCTGCCGTCTTCCTTGCCGGTGAAGTAACCGAGGTTGGCGCCCAGAGTCCAGTCGCCGATCGGCTGGCTGTGGGTCAGGTTGAAATATTGCTGTTGGTAGATGTCGGACAGTTCCGCGTACCAGACGCCGACCTGGGTGCGTTTTTCGTTGAAGGCGTATTCGCCGCCACCGAAGTTGAAACGGTCGGAGGTGAATGCACCGCGGCCGTTCATCGACATGTCTTCCATGCTCGCGTCGTTACGCGGGCTGTTGGCGCGGAACTGGCCGCCGTAGAGACTCAGGCCGTTGATTTCGGTGGAAGTCACCTGGCCGCCACGGAAGGTTTGCGGCAGGGAACGGCCATCGTCGGAACGCAGGATCGGCAACACTGGCATCCACTCGCCGACTTTCAATTCGGTCTTCGAGACCTTGGCCTTCAGGGCCACGCCCAGGCGACCGAAGTCATCGGCCGGGCGGCCGTCGTCGTGCACCGGCAGCAGCTGGGTGCCGGCCGTGCCACGGCCGCCGTCGAGCTTGACCGAGTACAGGCCCAGCACGTCAACGCCGAAACCGACGGTGCCCTGGGTGAAGCCGGACTTGGCGTCGAGGATGAAACTCTGGGTCCATTCCTCGGCTTTGCCCTGGGTGGCGTTGTCGTTGACGAAGTTGCGGTTGAAATAGGCGTTACGCAGGTTCAGCGTGGCTTTGGCATCATCGACAAAGCCTTCGGCACCAGCGGTCATGGGCATGAACAGCGCCAGACCGGTGCAGCCGAGCAGTGACAGCGCGGGCGTGGATTTGAGAAGGGTACGGCGGCTGGGGCGGTTACTGGACGAAAAACGGGCACGAGTGCTCACTCTGACGCTCCTACTTTTTGTTGTTTTTATTTGTCATACGTCGTCGTACAACATGGAGCGGATTATTTGTGGAGCGTTCCTCGTTGTCAACTGGCCATTACCGCAAATTTTCATCGAGAATGATCCGGCCATGGGCTATTTCAACGCTTTCGCCTAACAAAACGCAGGCAAGCGGGCCGTTGCGGCAAGGAAAAACGGTGCCCCCAGGATAGCGACGAGCGGCGCAGGTCATGCGATGACCGGCGTAAGACATTAGTCGAATGGCCTCGAAAAAGGCAGTGGGGTGGCGAGGGAGCGAGCTCCCTCGCCACGCAAAAGCCCCGGGCACTTCTTGCACCTTCCCATCGTCGAACGGGAATTGACCCGTGGCAAACGAGCCGACATGTCCCTGCAAGGTCTCTGAATGGATCAATACACCCCACGCGCCTGGGAGCCCCACGAAAGGCCGACGCTGCCAGGCTCCCCGTCGACGCCACTGCATCCCACGCCCAAACGGCTCGCCTTTGCGCTGGTGGGCGTGCTGGTGGCGTTGACCGGGGGGTTGGGCAATTCGCTGGTGATCGCCAACTTGCCTTACTTGCAAGGGGCCCTCGGCGCCACCACCGCCGAGATGGCCTGGTTGCCCGCCGCCTACGTCATGACCAACGTCTCCATGAATCTCCTGCTGGTGAAGTTTCGCCAGCAGTTCGGCTTGCGCGCGTTCACCGAGGTGTTCCTGGCGCTGTACGCCCTGGTGACGTTCGGTCATCTGTTCGTCAACGACCTGAACTCGGCGATTGCCGTGCGGGCGGCCCATGGCATGGTCGGCGCTGCCCTCAGCTCCTTGGGCCTGTATTACATGATCCAGGCTTTCCCGGCGAAGTGGCGGCTCAAGGCGCTAGTGCTGGGCCTGGGGACTTCGCAGCTGGCCTTGCCGATGGCCCGGCTGTTCTCCGAAGACCTGTTGCAAATTGCCGAGTGGCGGGGCCTCTACCTGTTCGAACTGGGGATGGCGCTGCTCTCGTTGGGTTGCGTGCTGCTGCTCAAGTTGCCACCGGGCGACCGCTTCAAGACGTTTGAAAAACTCGATTTCCTGACCTTCACGGTGCTTGCCAGCGGCGTGGCCTTGTTGTGCGCGGTGCTGTCGTTGGGGCGCATCGATTGGTGGCTGGAGGCGCCATGGATCGGCGTGGCCTCGGCGCTGTCCATCGTGTTGATCCTGGCGGGCCTGGCGATCGAGCATAACCGCAGCAACCCGATGCTGATGACGCGCTGGCTGGGCAGTGGGGTGATGATCCGCCTGGCCCTGGCGGTGATCCTGATTCGCATGGTGACTTCGGAACAATCCACTGGAGCGGTGGGGTTTCTGCAAGCGCTGAACATGAGCAGCCAACAGATGCACAGCCTTTATGTGGTGATGCTGGTCGGCAGCATCGCCGGGCTGGTGACCAGTGCCTTGACGATCAACCCGGCGCACCTGTTCATGCCCCTGATCATCTCCCTCGCGTTGATGGCGACAGGCTCGGTCATGGACAGCTACTCGAACAACCTGAGCCGCCCGCAGAACATGTATTTCAGTCAGTTTCTGCTGGCGTTTGGCAGTACGTTTTTCCTGGGGCCGACGATGATTCTCGGCGTGCGCAATGTACTGACCAACCCGCGCAATCTGGTGAGTTTTTCCGTGTTGTTCGGGATTTGCCAGAACCTCGGTGGCCTGGTGGGGGCCGCGGTGCTCGGTACCTTCCAAGTGGTGCGCGAGAAATTTCATTCCAGCCACCTCGTGGAAAACATCAACCTGTTCGACCCTCGCGTGGCCGCGCGGGTGGACAGCGGTGGTTCGGCGGTGGGTTCGCTGACCGCCGATCCGGGCCTGCGGCACCTGCAAGGCATTCGCAGCCTTGCCGCGGCCGCCACCCGCGAAGCCAACGTGCTGGCCTACAACGATGTGTTCATGCTGATCGCGGTGATCGCCGTGCTGACCATGATCTGGATCTCCCTCCGCGCCCTGTGGCTGATGACTACCACCCAGCACGTCGCCATGGCGCCTGCCCCTTCGACACAACCAAGCGGTGCCACTTCTTCATGACCGAGCCGACCTCCACGACCACCAACGCCATCGCCGATACGCCTGAGGACCAGGCGCCACCCGCCGTTCCAGCGACAAAACCGCGTTCCCTGCGGATAAGAGTTCTTTCATCCCTGGGGTTCGCGGCAGTGGCGATCGTCGGTGTGCTGGTGGTGCTTTATGCCTGGCAATTGCCGCCGTTCGGTAGCGCCGTGGAAACCACAGAAAATGCCTTGGTGCGCGGGCAGGTGACGATCATCGGGCCGCAGTTGAGCGGCTACGTGCATGAAGTGCCGGTGCAGGATTTTCAGTTCGTGAAGGCTGGTGATCTGTTGGTGCGGCTCGACGACCGCATCTATCGACAACGTCTCGACCAGGCACTGGCGGAACTGGCCGTGCAGCAAGCGGCCCTCGCCAACGTCGTGCAACAACGCAACAGCGCCGAAGCCACCATCAAGCTGCGCCAGGCCGCGCTGGCGGACAGCCAGGCCCAGGCACGCAAAAACGCCGCCGACCTGCGCCGCAACGAGGAACTGATCAAAGACGGTTCGGTGTCCCAGCGTGAGCTGGACCTGAGCCGCGCGGCCAGCGCACAAACCCGCGCCGCCGTGGCGCAAGCCCAGGCCAGCCTGGAAATCGCCCGCCAGGATCTGCAAACGGTGGTCGTCAACCGTGGCTCCCTCGAAGCCGCCGTCGCCAGTGCCGAGGCGACGGTGCAACTGGCGCGCATCGACCTGTCCAACACCCGAGTCGTCGCGCCCCGGGACGGTCAGTTGGGGCAGATCGGCGTACGCCTCGGGGCCTACGTCAACTCCGGTGCACAGCTGATGGCCCTGGTCCCGAACCAGAAATGGGTGATCGCCAACCTCAAGGAAACCCAGATGGATAAGGTGCGTGTTGGCCAGCCGGCAAGTTTCACCGTGGATGCCCTCGGCCATCGCCGATTCCATGGGCATGTCGAACGGATCTCCCCGGCCACCGGTTCTGAGTTCAGCCTGTTGCAGGCCGACAACGCCACGGGCAACTTCGTCAAGATCGCCCAGCGCGTGCCGGTTCGCATCACAGTCGATCCAGGCCAGCCGGAAAGCGAACGCCTGCGGCCGGGAATGTCGGTGGTGGTGAGTATCGATACGGCGGGTAATGCAGAAAAAACAGAATAATTGTGGGAGCGAGCCTGCGCGCGATGGCGGCACCCCAGGCGATGAAGATGCTGGGTGTGCCGGCCCCGTCGCGAGCAGGCTCGCGCCCACAAGGGTATGTGGATTATGTGAGTTCTATGGCTACCAACAATCCAATGTGGATTATGTAAGTTCTGTGGCTACCAAAAATCCAATGTGGATTATGTGAGTTCTGTGGCTACCAACAAATCCAATGTGGATTATGTGAGTTCTGTGGCTACCAACAAATCCAATGTGGGAGCGAGCCTGCTCGCGATGGCGGCCCCCCAGGCGATGAAGATGCTGGATGTGCCGGCCTCTTCGCGAGCAGGCTCGCTCCCACAAGAACCCGGTGCAATCTTTGAATTCAGTGCCTGGCGCTCATCTCACGACGTAGACCTTGCGCACGTAGACGCTGCTTTTCCAGGCGCAAGGGGCTTCCAAGGGAACGAACACTGTATCGCCGGTGCCGACGATCAGCTCGGTGCCGTCGGCCAGTTGCAAGGTGACGCTGCCTTCGAGCAGATGCATCAGTTCATGCAGCTTGTGCGGCCGTGACTTGCGTGTGTAGGGGGTCGAATCCCAGATGCCGATGCGCAGGTTCGTCGCTTGCTCGACGAACAGGTTGTGCGAGCGGCACTGCGGCGCCGGGCTGAGCAGGATCTCTTCGTCGGGCGCCGCGGAGGGTGCAAGCAAGGTCGGCGCGGGCAGGGCGGTGAGTCCCGGTTGATTGGCCTCGACGGATTGGGTATCGGCACAAAAGGCCCACAGCGAAGCCGGTTGCGCATCAATTTCGAGGGCGGTGCCACGGGCTATCACAGCGCTTTCGCCCGGATTGAGCCGCAGCGTTTGCGCCTGGCTGCGCAGCGTGACCGCCCCGGCATGGACGACGATCGTTTCGCTGAACGGATACTCCTCGACGCTGATTCGTCCGCCGGCCCGGACCACGCCGGCGGCCATGCCATCAACCCCAGCGTAGGCAATGAGCCGGTCGAAGGGGTCGTTGGCACCCAATGAACCTGGCTTGAATGAGGTGGAGGCGGGGCTGCCATCGGCGCGCGCCAACAGCATTGCAGTGGGTTCAAGCATGAAACATTGCTCCGGAATTAACGGCATGGAATGAAGAGTCTGTCAGCCGATGGCCTGGGTCACCGGTGCGAATTGGCGCACGCCGCCACTGGCCTGGGGCGCAGTGCCTTGTGCCATCTGGGCGACGGTGTCGACGTGCTTGAGGCCAATCTCTTCGAGCCAGGGCCCCAAGCCGCAGTCGGCGGGAATATCGATGCGCACGAACGCCTCCGGCACGTGGGCCAGCAATGCCGCGACCAGGTGCCGGGCCTGCGTGGCGTCCTGGGCGATGACCGGGCCGATGCAGCGTCCGCGTCCGTAAGGGCGAAGCAGGGCGAAGGCGCGCAACTGGCCGTCCTGCTCGATGCCCACGCCCTGTTCAACGACATCGAACAGATCGTTCAGCACGGCCTCGCGATCCAGGCCGCTGCCAAGGTTGGCCAGCCTGATCAACTCGGCCCGATCGGCCGGTGCCAGCGCACGGCAGCGTTGGCCGTTGCCCAGGGTCGGCGGGACAGGTGACGATGTGTGCCCTTGATGTTGCTGGATCTGCCCGAACTCAACGAAGCCCTGGCTGGCGTATAGAGGCGTGCCGGCCAACGTCGCATTGAGAACGGCGGTCCGCGAACCGCAAGCCTCGATCGCCAACTCCATCAACTTGCGACCAATGCCCCGGCCCTGGTATTCATCGTCGACAATAACCAGGCCGATGGTGGCGTAGTTGCCCTGGGCGCAGGAGAACGCAGTGCCGATCAAGCGATCCCCATCCAGTGCGACGAAACCTTGGGCGAGCCGCTGCAACATGGCCCAATCCTCCAGGCGATGGGGCCATTTCAGCTGCACGGACAAGGCATGCGCCGAGGGAACATCAGCGTCGGTCATGGCGCGATAAACGTAAGCAGGGCGTTGCGAAATGGACATGGCGGGTCCCCTGGAAATTGACGTGGAGCCGGACGCAATTGTCCGTGCAGAATGGTTGTATCTCACCTGTCGCCTGGGCTGACAATAGCCGCCAGTGAATTCGGCAGCTTCGATAAGCCGCAGCGGTGCCGGCCGAATTTCTTGCCCCAACGGGGCGTCAGCCCAGCAGGAAATACCGAGCCGATTTGCGCGATAGCCATGTCAATAATTGCGCTCGCGATCCACCAGGCCCAGCATCGATTCGCCCCGCTGGTGCCGTCGAATGTTCTCCAGCAGTCCGTCAAAGGCTGTCTCCGGCTGGGTCATCGCCGCGATATGAGGCGTCAGCAGGATCTGCGGGTGGTTCCAGAAAGGATGCCCGGGATCGGCCGGTTCCTGCGTCAGCACGTCGAGCACTGCCGCGCTCAGTTGCCCGCTGGCGAGTGCGTCGAGCAAGTCCGCCTCGACGAGGTGACCCCCCCGGCCCATGTTGATCAAGGCTGCCCCCTTGGGCAGATGCTCCAATAGCTGGCGGTTGAGGATGCCTTGGGTCTGTTCGGTGAGCGGCAGCACGCACAGGAGGATGTCGCACTGGCTGAGGAAAGCGGGCAATTGCTCGGCGCCGGCGTGACAGGTCACGCCATCGATGTGATGTTCGCTACGGGCCCACCCCGACAAGGCAAAGCCGAATGGCTTCAAGGTGGCGAGTATCTGTCGCGCCTGCAGACCAAGACCCATGACACCCACCCGACGTTGCCGGGCCGGCACCAGGCGATGCGCCTGCCAGCGACGTTCGGCCTGTTGCTGGCGGTAGCGCATCATGTCTCGATGAAGGCTGAGCACGGCGAAACTGGCGTATTCGCACATGCCCTGGCTGATGCCTGGATCCAGCAGCCGCACCACGGGCAGCGTGGGTGGCAAACGTGCGAGGTCGAGTTGGTCGACGCCGGCCGAGAGGGCGAACAGCACCTCAAGGTTGGGCAGCAGCGTCTCGAGGTCATCCGGTGCCTGCCAGGCGGCGAGGTAGCGGATATCCCGAGGATCGCCAATATCTGGCCAGGCCCGCCATTGGATGTCGGGTGCCTGTTCGGCGAACAGGCGTCGCCACTGTTCGCCGCGTATCGGGTCAGCTTTATAGAGCAGGGCCATGGACAGTTCTCGCGTCAGATTCCAGAGTGTTCAGCATGCCTGAATGGCGAAGCAGGATCTGTCGAAAGGCATGCGCAGGGGGGCACGGGGCGGTGCTGTAGCGCGCCCATGGCGGCAGAATCGTTGGGGCGCGAGGCCGTTGGCGGATTCTGCTGTTTGCCGGGGTGTAAACAGTCGATCCGGATTTCTCAACGAGCAAGTTCGGCGTAGACCGTTGCGTCGAACGCTTAACCTGTGAACACACCGCAGCCGCTTCCTGGTTGCGCGGCTCACGATGGGAAATGCCAATGAACAGTAAAGTCGAAGAAACCCCGAGTCTGCTCCGTCAGCGTGATCAATTCGTGCCCCGTGGGCTGGTGACCGCGCACCCGTTGGTGATCGATCGGGCCCAGGGTTCGGAGTTATGGGACGTGGACGGTAAGCGCTACCTGGACTTCGTCGGGGGCATCGGTGTGCTCAATATCGGCCACAACCACCCGAAAGTTGTCGCGGCGGTGCAGGCTCAATTGCAGAAAGTCTCCCATGCCTGTTTCCAGGTCGTGGCCTATAAGCCGTATCTGGATCTGGCTCAGCGCCTGTGTGAAATGATCGGCGGCCAGCATGACTATAAGGCAGCGTTTTTTACCTCTGGCGCCGAAGCCGTGGAAAACGCCGTGAAAATCGCCCGTGCCCACACTAACCGCTCGGCAGTCATTGCCTTTCGTGGCGGCTTCCATGGCCGGACGTTGCTTGGCACCACCCTGACCGGCATGAGCCAGCCCTATAAACAGAACTTCGGGCCGTTCGCGCCGGAAGTCTTCCACACGCCTTATCCAAACGCGTATCGAGGCGTCACCGGCGAAATGGCGCTCCAAGCGCTGGACGAGCTGCTGGCAACCCAAGTGGCGCCCGAGCGAGTGGCAGCGATCATCATCGAACCGGTGCAAGGTGACGGCGGTTTCCTCTCGGCGCCCACCGAGTTTCTCCAGGGCCTGCGCGCGCTGACGGACAAACACGGGATTGTACTGATCCTCGATGAAATCCAGACCGGCTTCGGACGTACCGGCAAATGGTTCGGTTTCCAGCATGCCGGCATCCAGCCAGACCTGGTCACCGTCGCCAAGAGCCTGGCCGGTGGCTTGCCGCTGTCGGGCGTGGTCGGCAAGGCCGCGATCATGGATGCGCCGCTGCCCGGTGGCCTGGGCGGCACCTATGGCGGCAACGCGTTGTCGTGCGCGGCGGCGCTGGCGGTGATCGACGCCTACGAGCAGGAACAGCTTTTGGCCCGCGGCGAGGCGTTGGGCGAACGGTTGCGCCAGGGCCTGTTGGCGTTGCAAACGCGCTATCCGTGCATTGGCGATGTGCGGGGCAAGGGTTTCATGCTGGCGATCGAGCTGATCAAGCAGGACGATGCGCGTACGCCGGATGCGGAGCTCAACCAGCGGTTGATCGACGAAGCCCGTGCCGGTGGGCTGCTGGTGATCAAGTGCGGGGTGTACCGCAACGTCCTGCGTTTCCTCGCGCCGCTGGTGACCACCGAAGCGCAGATCGACGAAGCGTTGCAGATTCTCGAAGGCGCCTTGGCACGGGTCTGTGCCGTTTAGGGAGCGTTGATCGATGGGACATCATCGGAGGCTTACAGATGAAGCTGACTGAATACCAGGCGTTGCTGATCGACTGCGATGAGGTCCTGGTGGATCGTGATTCAGGTGTCTGGGCGGCCTTGCAGCCGTTGTTGGAAAACCATGCCGGACCATTGGACAAAGCCGCGCTGCTCGCCGATTTCAACGAGGTGCTGCAATCCCTGTATCCGCACTTCGGCGAGTTGGGCTTCAGTGGCCTGCTGTGTTTCGCCCACCGTCAACTGGCCGAGCGCTGGAAGCTCAAGGCCAGTTGGGAGGAGGGCATGAGCTTCGCCCGCTCGGCCGCGGGCTGGACGCTGTTCGAGGACGCACCGGGAGCGATGCTTTACCTGCGCAAGTTCTATCGGTTGTTGGTATTGGGCGACCGCGACGCCGAGGACCGTGGCGTGTTGTGCGAGCGCCTGGGCATCGAGCCGGAGGATTTCATTTCGCTGGCGAGCGCGCCGCTGCAGGATCGTGACTGGCTGGACGCCAATGGGCTGGACGCGGCGGCGATCCTTCACGTGACCCGCCCTGGCACAGGGTCGCGGGCGGTTGGGGCGGTGTGCCTGATCTGTCGCGACCTCGACACCTCCCCGGCACCCTGCGCGGCGGACTACTGCATCAACAGCATGGCGGACCTGGTGGCTCAGCATCAGCTGTCTTTACGGCGCTGATTTTGTTAGAAGATTGTCTTACAAACGGCAGGCGAGGGGTATGCGATGGAAGGTTTAGCGAAACTGGACCGGATCGACATCAGCATTTTGGTCGAGCTTCAAAAAGACGGTCGCATGACCAACGTCAGCCTGGCCGACGCTGTGGGGCTGTCAGCCAGCCCATGTCTGCAACGGGTTAAGCGCCTGGAGTCGGCGGGGTATATCTCCAGCTACAAGGCCCATCTCAATCTTGCCAAGATCACCGATTCGGTGACGGTGTTCACCGAAGTCACCCTGAGCGACCACAAGCGTGAGGACTTCGCCAAGTTCGAGTCCAATATTCGCCTCGTCGACGAAGTGCTCGAATGCCACTTGATCAGTGGCGGCTACGATTACCTGGTCCGTTTCATGACCCGCAGCATCCAGGATTACCAGGACGTGATGGAAAGCCTGCTGGACAAGAACATCGGCATCTCCAAGTACTTCAGCTACATCGTCATCAAGTCGCCGGTTCGCAAGGATGAGATTCCGTTGCGCAAACTGTTGCGGCATTGAAGGCGTTCGTCCAGAACCACTGGCCTTTGTCTGCGGTCATTGCCAGGTAACCCTCGCTGATGGAGGACTTGGACATGGACCTGGCCGAGCAATACCGCAACTACATCGCCTGCCTCAATGCCCGTCGCTGGCAAGACCTGGGCAGCTTCGTCGACGACAGCGTGCACTACAACGGAGCCCCGGTGGGCCTGGCGGGTTATCGGGCGATGCTGGAAAACGATGTGGGCACGATCGGGGACTTGCGTTTCAATATCGACCTGCTGGTGGTCGAACCGCCGAATGTCGCGAGTCGTTTGCTTTTTGATTGCTCGCCGCGCGGACGTTTCCTCGGATTGGACACCCACGGTCGGCGGATTCGATTTTCCGAGAACGTGTTTTATACCTTCGAGCAGGGCAAGATCGTTCGGGTGTGGTCGGTGATCGACAAGGCGGCGGTGGAGGCGGCGCTGCAACGCCAAAGCCCTTTCGAAGAAGGGCCTTGAGCAAAATCATGTGGGAGCGAGCAGGCTCGCTCCACAGGGGTTACCGTCCAGGGCGACCCGGGCCTCATTCCAGGCAAGGGAGCTCCCTTGCCACAAAACAGCAGGCTCAGTATTTGTAGACGATGCCCAGCCTGCCCATGATTTCCAACGCATTGGCCAGGCCCAGACCGTCCATCGGCAGGCATGCAAACGCTTGGTACTCGTCGAAATGCGTGCCGATGGCCAACAGCTTCAAATCGTGGATTTCCAGTCGTGCATTGAAATACTGGAGCAGCGCCCGCTCCCAATCGTCGGCGTGATTGACTGCATCGACGACTGTGCCGTCGGGTGTGGGGATTTCAATGCCCCGTTCGCGCAGGGGGGCGAGGGCGTTGATGGCGTAGACGCCAGACAACGACCATTCCTTCCACTCGAACTCAGCCATCCGATGGGTGCTGACAAGGGCCGATTGCAGCTGGGTCCACGCCCAGTCCCATTGGCCGGTAGCCGCCGGCATGTTTTCGATCAGCGCTTGCGCGTGCGTCTCGTCGAACAGGCAGTCGAACAGGTCCGCCAGCGTATCGGCCGGATCCGGTGGTGGCGTTTGCCCCTGAGTGTCCAGGTCACGACTCAGACGCTGCCACAGACTGCCCAATTCCAGCCAATCGTCCTCGTCCATGGCATCGTCGATCACCTGGGCCTTGTGGCCTCGGTGGTAGTTATCCAGCCGCGTCTTGCGCACACGTACCGCGCCCTCGGCCAGGTCGGCCTTATAGCTGCTGTGGTCCAGGTAGTTGGTCTGGAAAACGATGCGGTCCACGAATATGTCGTGGACGAGGCTTTCCTCTGCGTCGAAGTAGGCCGCGCCTTCGAGTGTGCCGTGGGCGGTGATGACGCGTTGAAGCGACAGGGGGTCAATGGGGTTCAAAGAATCAGCTCTCAGGGGAAACGGTCGAGTCCGGTCCGGCTTCAGCCGCCATTTTCAGTCGGTCGGCTTTGCTGATGTATCGGTCTTTGCTTTTCGGTGCCAGCTTGGCACTGGCTTTTTTGGCGTTGGCCTTGAGCAACTGGTTTATTTTCTTGCGACGATTCATGTTGTTCCACTTGGGCGCGTAAGAGGCTGGGGGTCGATCATACCGCCAGTCGAATAAGTTATCGCCGAAAGTGTAGCGCTGATTTTGAGCCCTGCATCAACGCACCCGGCTGCGACTCTGCACCGAAAGATCCAGCGCCTTTTGCATGTCCAGCCGTGCCGAACGCCCTACGTCCTTGTCGTTGAGCTGGTAATTGCGCTCCGACGGCAGGATGGGTGCGGTGAGGTCTTCGCCGTCCATTTGTTCGAAGTCGTGATTGTCGCCAATGGTCATGGCGCTGCGGCGCAGGAGCATGCGCAGCTGTTCGGGGTGAAGTTGCGGGTTGATCGACAGCATCGCTGCCAGCAGGCCGGTGACCATGGGTGTAGCGTACGATGTGCCGCAATGCACCGCGCCATCCTCGCCGGCATTGGGCGTCGAGGCGTGGGTGCACGCGGCGGCGGTGATGTCGACGCGCATGTCGATATTCGAGGAGTTGCGCTTGACCGCGTAGCCTGGGTCATCGACGGCGACGCCGGCCCGTTCGCTGCGCTGGTGTCCGCCGACCACCAATAACTGTTCGGTAATGAACGAGGAGGGCAGGCGGTATTCATCGGTGCCGGAAAATGACGACCCATTGCCAGCGGAGTTCACCACCACCACGTCGGGATGTTCCTTGCGCAGCCACAGGAAAAACTCTTCCAGCAGTTCTTCGTAGCCGCTCATGGCAATACCCGAACGCAGCAGCGAATCGACGTCATCGCCATTGACGTCTTTCGCTCCCACGCGGTGGATGCCCCAGCTCCAGTTCAGCACACGGACGCCATCCTCGACGAGGTTCACCGAGGCGGCGATGTTGGCTGTGATCCCCGCGTCCGAATTTCGCTCGACGATCACTTCGAAGCCGCCGCTCGCCTTGTCCAGGCCCCGCAGCAAACCGGTGTTGCCACCATCGTTCCAGCGCGCGGCGAGAATGCCGGCGACGGTCGTGCCATGGTTGTCGGGTTTGTTCGCATCACGGGCGTAGACGCAGGTGCGCGGCATGGAGCAGGGGCCAAGATAGTCGGCGAAATCCGCCGTGTCGAAATCCACGTCACGCTCGATCAAGCCGATGCGCACCGGCTGCGGTTGGATCGGCGACTGCTGCCCGGGGATGCGCCGCTGGTAGTAATGCACCGCGTCGAGAAAGCGATTCGCGGCCCATTCATCGGAGCCCTGGGCCGGTTTCTTGGGCTCTTCGGGCTGGGTGGGCGCTTGCTCGGTTTCTTCGGCCCCGGACTCTTCGATCACTACGGCATCGACGCTGGTTTCGCCGCCCAGGCGCAGCACCAACGCGTCGCGCTGCATCAGGTCCCTGGCCGGCAGGCGCAATTGATACACGTTGAGCGGCGCGATGCTGCCGACCACCCTGGCCCCGTACTTGTTGGCGAGACGTTCCGCCTCCTGGCGGCCATCGTGGCTTTCCTCGATCAACACGCTGACCAGATCCACATAGGTGGTCAGGCCGTCCATGTTCTTGGTCACCTCATCCGGCCCGGCCGCGACGACATGACTGCTGCGCAGGGTCAACCAAACGGCATTGCTGGCGCGCGGACCGTCTTCCAGCCAGAGCGGCCCGCTTTGGTAGTCGGCCTTGTCCAAATGCAGACGCAGGCGTTGGCCGTCACGCTGGACCCTGTCAGCGGGAATCGCTTTTTCACCGAGCTTCAGTTGCGGCGTTGCTTCACCCAGCCCTTGCGCGGTCAAGCACCACTCCTGGCGCTCGATTTCGAGCAAGTCGCCGCAGCGCTTCAGGCTTTCCAGGCGCAACGGCTCTTGCGTCATTGCAGACGTGCCGGCAGACAACGCGATCAAGGTGACGAGGACAGCGGATCGTAAGGGCATGGGTGAGGTTTCTTTGCCGGGGTTTGCTGTTCCGACCGCTGTGCCGATGGCTTCGTTCAGGCAATGGCGCCAGCCGTCATCAAAATTGAACAACCGAACCCGCGCCGAAATCCGATCCATAGGCAACTGAAAAACTGGGGAACCCTATGTCTCGTCCACCCATGATCGGAATCATCGCCTGTTCAGGCAAGGTCGGCCCACACACCGTCCAGCTCAGCAACGACAAATACGCACAAGCCGTCGCGACCGCCGCCGAGGCACTGCCGGTGATCCTTCCGGTGGTTGCGTCGCTGATCGATCCGGCTGACGTCATCGCCGGCCTGGACGGGCTGCTTTTCACCGGCTCGCCTTCCAATATCGAACCCCATCACTACGGCGGCCCACCCAGCCCGCCTGGCACCGAGCACGACCCGGCCCGGGATAACCTGGCGCTGCCGCTCTGGCGCGCCGCTGTCGAGGCCGGTCTTCCGGTGCTTGGCATCTGCCGCGGCTTCCAGGAAATGAATGTCGCTTTTGGCGGCACGCTCCATCAACAACTCAACGGCCCCGGCGCCGAGCACGAGCCGCCGAGCAACGAGCCGGTCCAGGACCAATACGCCCGCAACCATGCACTGACCGTGCGACCGGGCGGGGTGTTGGCGCGGTTGGGGCTCAAGGAACAGATCGAAGTCAACTCCGTCCACGGCCAGGGCATCGCGCGGGTGGGGCAGGGTTTGCGCATCGAAGCCGTGGCGGAGGATGGCCTGGTGGAGGGGCTTTCGGTGGAGGGCAGCCGGGCGTTTGCGTTGGGGGTGCAATGGCACCCGGAATGGGAAGTGACGGAGCATCCGGATTATCGGGCGATCTTTCGCGCGTTCGGAGAGGCGTGCAGGCAGCGGGCGAGCTAATCCGGTTCGTGACACAGACGCAGATCTTGTTGCCTTGCCGGCCCACACCGTCTGAGGAAAACGGAACGGGCAATTCGAGAAGCGTCTGACAGCGCCGCATGAGTCCCTTGCGATAGCGTCCGTCCTGAATTTTCAGGATGAGAATCGCGATTCGTGACGCGCCAAAAAAATCTGCCGAAAGTCAAAAATCCACGTTCCGGCGAAGGGCACAATATTTCCTATCGGGACATGACGTCCAGCGAGCTGGCCGAGTACGAGGCACTCCAGCGCAGTCATGCCGCCATGCTTGCGCGACAGGCCGCCTACGAAAAGGAAAGATGGGCCGAGGTCGAAAAAAAATCCCTGCCCATCACCGGGTCCGTTTTCGCTAAATGCTGCGAGCTCCCCAACGGCATCATCGACTACAACAACCCCCATGGTTTCATTCCGCCGGAGCTGGTCAAGCAGTACGGCGACTTGAAGTGGCTTGGCGGCCGCGGGGCCGACGATTCCGGGACTGTCCCCCTCAAGCAGATCGGCTCAAGTGCAATTCCCGCTACATTAGGCAGACTCGCCCTGGGCGGCTGCGCCGCGACAACTGCGGGAGCCGCCGCAGGCACGGTTGGCGCGGCGCTGTTAACGGGGATCGTCGCCTTGCTTTGGCCTTCCAGCCTGGGCGACAGCGCGCTCTACAGCGAAGACCAGCTACGCCAGCTAAAAAAGGCCCGCAGCCGCATGCGCTTGAGCATCGAGCAACAGGCCGACGGCAGTATCAAGGGTTACGGTTTCTACACCGGTCAGAACCGCGGCTGGGAAATGGTCGACGTCGTCCACCTGACGCCGCGCGCCGACCAATACATCGCTGACCTGGGCGATGGCATCGAACTGATCTGGACCCCAGCCACCGACCCCTCCGAAACCCTCGGCATCCCCGCCCTGGAAGCCGCCCCCCAAACCCCGCATATCTGGATCTACCCGCCGACGCCGATGGCGGACAGCATCATCGTCAATCCGATCTATCCGCCGGAGTACAAGGATTTCATTCTGGTGTTCCCGGTGGACTCGGGGGTTCGGCCGGTTTATGTGGTTTTGAGCATCCGCCGAAAGGGTCTGGCCGAGGCGGGCCACGACTATCATCCTGCTCCGAAGACACATGAAATTACGGGCTTCTCTGGTCTGAAGAAAGGCAAGAAGAAAACTCCGGTGCAAGGCGGCGGAGGCTTAAGAGATCGCTGGCTCGACGCCAAAGGCCGGACCATTTACGAATGGGATGCCTCGCACGGTGAACTGGAAGCTTACCGAGCAAGCGACGGAAGTCATTTAGGTGCATTCGATCCAATTACTGGCGAACAGACAGATGGCCCTAAGAAAAATCGCAGCATAAAAAAGTATTTGTGAGGATGAAAAGATGGGACTCAAATTGCGACTTGAGTGGTATAGCAAGCAAACCGAATCCTTCGAAGGAGAAGAATATACAGAAGATCTGGGTGATGATGGCTCGGTCGTGGAGGCGTTAGGCATTCCGTTCGATAACAACATAAATAACGGGGGGTTTGATCTTCTGTTGGACTGGGTAGGAATTATCCAGCCGTACTTTCAGCATTCAATTGATTGGGTGAGCTACGACTATCAAATAGCTTTTGAATATCTAGATAACTGGTAATCGAGATGAGAGAGAAAACGGGACAGATCTATTTTGACTTCAACCGCCCCTCGATCGCCACGCGCACGCAGCCCCAGGCGATGACGCCGATGATCAGCAACTCTGCCAGGCCGATAATCAAGTGAAATGAAAAGGCCACGGGCTGTTCGGTCCAGTAGAAAATCGTCGGGCGAGTGCTGCCGATGCGTATCCGTCCGGTAAACAGCGACGGCGTCCATGCGATCAGACGGGTCAGCTCCAGCACAATCAGGAAAGCGCCAATCAAGGCGAGCAGGGCGCGTGCGGGGATGCCTAGTTGTTCGGTCGACTCAGCCGAAGGCGTGAGAGCCTTCGCTTTGCGTTGCCTGGCGATCTTCGCCGGCGTCGGAGTAGGCCTGTAGGGCACTTTCGAAACGGCCGTCGAACCGACAGCAACCTCCGTGGGCATCGGTACCTGCAGGTAGTCGCTCAGCTCACGCAGCCACCGCTCGGTGCGTTCACTGCCCGGCACCACCGCAACGTTGTCACTTGTCAGGCGGTGGGTGGCGCCATCGCGCATCACCAGCCACAGTTGGGTGTTGGCTGGTTTGGCCTGTTGATGGCGGCGGAGCTCGAGGTGCTTGACGGCGTCGAACCTAAACACCGAATGCACCCGTTCGCGGCGTGCAAAGAAGTTCCGGGTACGGCGCTTGCCTTCACCGTCGATACGCGACAACAGCAAGGTTTCGCGGGTGCCGGTGTAAAGCATCAGCGCCAAGCCTAGGGCAGGAATCAGCAGCAGCCCGAGCGCGAGCAGGAGTGAGGCCAATGGATCCATGCCTGTCGGCGACAAGTCGGCATCTGTGATTGCGAGCACGGCCGCCACTGGAAAAATGAAAGTCATCGCGCTTGTCAGCAGCACGAATCCGCCCTGCACCCATTTGATCGAGTGGATATGCAGGTCATCCCGCGCGGTACGCTCGAATCGATATCCGATCAACATGCAGACCTCCTGGCGCACCATTTTCAAGACCGCTTCAAGCTGCGAAGCCGTTGGCCATGGCTGTTTTCTAGCCGCGCAGAATACCTCTTTCGGCGGGTTCTCGGCATGCTTGATGGCGTGTGCGCGTAGGCATAACCACCGCCGCCCTGCCAGTTTTCGGTCGATCCGGAACACCGCCAGGCAGGCATTCGGAATGAATTGGGGCCTAAGTCAAACGCCAAAACGCCCGATACGGTGTATCGGGCGTTGGGGTGGAGATGTCCATCTGTCCTAAAAACTGCCTCCCTCGATGTGGTAGACCTTCGGTTCATCCGAAAAATATTCCTCCAATCCCATCATGAATATCCGATGGTCTTCACTCTCTTCGAAACCCGGCGTGTGATCTTCAAGTGACTGCCATCTCACGATCAGGTTGAATTGTTCGGGGGTCTCAATCCCGGGCGCCAGCAAGTGACCGCCGTATCCCTTTGCACGGGTGAGCAGAGGAGCGACCTCGGCAAACGCACGTCGGAACATTTCAATGCGGTCCTTGTGAACGGGGAGCAGGGCGATCTCGTAAATCATGGCGTACCTCGAAATGACATGAACGGTTAAAAAGTACGGGCTTATGAGATGAGCGATGGCTCAACGGCGATCGCGATTTTTCCTATAACGCCGTTGTTGGGACTTTCCAGCCGTGCATGGGCGAGCGGGATGTCGGCAAGGGAATAGACCGCGCCAACGTGTGGCCGCAACTGACCTCGTGCTATCAATGCACTCAACTCATCGAGTTTGCCTCGGTTCTGCCTTGTGAAAACGAAGTGATAACTCGCGTTCTTGCCCCAGGCCTGAACCAGGTTTTGCGGTTGTGCAATGTCCACGATGCTGACTACGCGACCAAGCTGTGCAAGTGTGTCGGGGCTGCGTGACAGTGCATTGCCGCCGATGGTGTCAAACACGACGTCAACCCCACGGCCTTCGGTTTCCCGCATGATGGCCTCGACGTAGTCCTCCTTCTCGTAATCAATGACGACATCGGCCCCCATACTGCGCGCGAACTCGAAGTTCGCCTCGCGCACGGTCGTGTATACCCGTGCTCCGATGGCTTTCGCCAACTGGATCGCCACGTGACCGACACCTCCCGCGCCGCCGTGTATCAGAATGCTTTCTCCCACTCTGAGCGACGCACGCACGACCAGTGCTTCCCACGCCGTCCCGCCAACCAATGTCAGGCTCGCCGCCTCAAGGTGGCTTAGCAAGGGAGGCTTTTTGCCGATGATGCTCTCAGCAGCTACGTGGTACTCGGCGTAACTTCCCGGGCCATCGAATATTTGCGGGGTGTACCAGACTTCGTCTCCGGGAGCGAAGGCTGTCACGCCCGGCCCAACTGCTTCGACAACGCCCGAAATGTCGTGTCCGGTGATGGCCGGCAGTGGCACCAGGTCCGGATAGTCGCCGCGTCGGACCTGGTAATCCAAGGGATTGATGGAGGTGGCATGCACCCGGACCAGGACTTGCCCTGCATGCGGCACGGGTTTGGGCACATCGCGAAGTTCAAACGATTCCGCCCCGCCAAATGATTTCAATACCATCGCTTTCATAATGACACCTCATATCTATAAAAAGGGATATCGAGATATCTCGATATCTTACGGCAAAAAATTAGAGCTCTTTCCCTATGATTTCAGCAAGGGCGCTGATGGCCGCTTCATTACGCTTGTAGTAAGTCCACTGACCGATGCGCCTGACTTCCACCAGGCCCACTCGTTGCAGCGTCGCAAGATAACCAGACACCGTGGATTGGGACAATCCGATGCCTTCCTGGATACTGCTGACGCAAACGCCCACCGTGAGAACGTCACCTTCATCCTGCGCAGGGAAGTTCTTTGTCGGGTCCTTCAGGCCTTTCAAGATTTGAAGGCGTGTAGGGTTCGATAGGGCTTTAAATACTTCGATCAATTCCATGGAGTGGATAATATCGAGATTTACCGATATATCAATACGATTTTCAATGAATCCTTTGGGCGGTAGAGAACTCCGCGCTTTGGGTCCCCCCCAACACAATCCCTGCGCCTTGAACGTTTCAAGCGCCGCCACCGCGCCGGCATCGAGAAAGGGGCAGATTTATTGATTAAATAAACCTGCCCCTTTTCGCTTAGAATTCCAGCGAAGCACCGTCCTCCGGAATGTCTACACGCCCCTCAATCCCTTGCTTCTTAACGTAGGCGCGCAGTTCTTCACGAGTGAGGGACATATGGTTGATCGCGTCCATGTGCACCGCGACAATGTGTGCGTTTTTCGCGGCTTTTGAGGCGCGAAGCACATCATCTTCACCCATGATGATCGAACCTTCGAATCCCGCCATTTTTGCTTTGCCGGCGTTGAGCACGATTACTTCCGGACGGTACTGGTTGATGGCCTGGTCTACCTCGTTACGCCAAATCGTGTCACCGGCAAGGTAGAGAGTCTTATAGCCTGGCGCCTGGAAAACCACGCCCATGGCTTCGCCCAGAGGTTTTGCGAGCGCTGGCACGGCATACATTTCGTCAGTGCCATGCTGGCCGCCGGTCTTGGTGATTTTGACGCCGCCGAATTCCGCTTCGTCAGTTAGTACGCGTACGTTCTTGAAACCTTGGGAACGAATCAGTTGCGCATCTGCTTCATGTTGAGCGAACAACGGAATGTCTTTAGGCAGCGCTTTTTGTGCGGCATCGTCCCAGTGGTCCAGGTGTGTATGGGTGACGATGACGGCGTCGACCCCGGCTATGACCTTCTCCGGCGATTGGGTGAGATCAACCAAGGGGTTGCGAAGGTTGCTTCGATAGGTGTTTTCAAAACCCGGATAGGCGCCTTTTTTTGCCAGCATCGGATCGATCAGGAAGGTGGTGTCACCGAAGGTGATTTTTACCGTCGCGTTGCGGACCTGCTGCAAATCCAGTTTATGAGGGGCGCCAGGCGCCTTGGGAGTAGTTGAATCGGCGAACGAAGGGGTAGCGGCCACGGCGCAAGCAATGCTGAGGGCAAGCTGTAACGTTCTGAGTTTCATAAAAATCATTCCTGTTGTTTACCACGAGGGGTCCATTCTTGCCGAATGTCTCGGGGGTCAACAGTGGCCCGAACGACACATTTCGATATAATCGGGCCAACTGATCAACGTTGGTCACCTTGAGCCCTACGGGGCGAACCGAGGCTGCCCCCATGCTCTCCATACGCGTTGCTGTTTTAGCTTTCGAAGGCGTCAGCCTTTTCCACCTTTCCGTGCCGGGAATGGTATTGGGAACCGCCCAGCCTGCGCCCGATGGGCCTCGGTATGAAATCAATTACTGCGCAGAAGTGCCCGGAATGGTCGGTACCGACCAAGACATTGGGCTGTCGGTAAGCCTCGGCCTGGAGCTGATGGAAACCTGCGACGTCATCATCATCCCGGCATGGGGCGATCAATCCCTGATTGCATCGCCCCAGCTCGTGGAAGCGCTGCAGCTAGCCAACACGCAAGGCAAGCTCATTGTGGGATTGTGTTTGGGGGCATTCGTCCTCGGCGATGCCGGGCTGCTCGATGGAAAGGAAGCCACTACCCACTGGGCTGCCCGTGACCAGTTTGCGCAACGTTTTCCCAAGGTTCGATTCAAACCCGAGGTGCTTTACGTCAGTGCCGATAACATCGTGACGTCCGCCGGCACCGTAGCGGCAATCGATTGTTGCTTGCACCTGGTGCGCGAGCGCCTCGGTGCGGACGTGGCGAATCGCACCGCGAAGATGCTGGTGACGCCACCTCACAGGCCGGGAGGCCAGGCGCAGTATGTTGAACACCCAGTGCCAGCATTCGCTGGCGAGACTCATTTATCCGACGTCCTGACATGGGCCCGAATGAATCTGTCCAGTGACCTGTCTCTCGACGCTCTGGCAGACATGGCGAAGATGAGCAGGCGAACGTTTACCCGTCGGTTCAAGGAGGCGACGGGCACAACCGTGTCCAAATGGTTAACTGCTGAACGAGTGGCCAGAGCGCAGGCATTGCTGGAAACGACTGAGTTGCCCATCGAATGCATCGCAGGGGAGGTGGGGTTTGGGACGTCATTGTCGTTGAGGCAGCACTTTGGCGCGCATCTGGGGACGTCGCCTTCTGATTATCGGAAGATGTTTTGCCTTGGGGTGGGGCGCAAGCGTTGATGGAGATGTATCTTTCGATGGTCTTGCTCACCCCCAACGCGTTCCCAACACAATCCCCTGCGCCTTGAACCCCTCAAGGGCCGCGACCCCCACCGGCATCAACTCACGCACCGTCACTCCTGCCGCCTCGGCCAACGCAACCAGATGCTCCCGCCCGCTGCGCCTATGCTCCGTCAGCGAAACCAGCAGCGCATAAGCCATTGGCGCAAGGCGTGAAAACGTCACGTGCCCACCACGGCGCTGAAGCAGGACCAACGTCGGGGCCGTTGGTTTGTCGATGGGCCGATGATCCGGCCCGATGTCGCACACCGGCCATTCATAGGCGTGTGCCCACGCGAGTTCCGACATCACGGGCGTGCCTTCAACCAGATTGCCGTGGGGATTGTGTGCGGGCTCCACCGCATCATTCAGCAACAGGGCGCTTTCGCTCCATTCGTGTTGCGCCAGCTCGGGCAGCCAGGCGGGGTGGTTCTGCGAGCTGGCACGTTGTTCCAGATAGCTGACAAACTCCCCGCCCAGCTGCGTGAACAGTGGCGTCTGGCAACGGTAGTTCGCGTAAAAGTCGTGGACCAGCCATCGCCAGTCAGCGTCTGGCAGGGTTTGGTGGATGACCGGGAAGCTGGCGGCCAGCAGCGATTCGATGCTGCCGATGAACAGTTGCCGGTAGACGGCCAGGCGTCGGGTTTCAATTCCCGGCGGTGGTGGGTTTTGAGGATTGCGGACGTAATTGGCCATGCAGTTGAGTTGGTCGAGCAGTTGTTCAGGCATGGCGGGCCTCCGGTGTTGCCGGGCAAGCGAGTTTTTGAAGGTGTTTGATCTGCCCGACTTCAGCGAGCAGTTCCGACAAGGGTGGAAAGTTGAAGTCGCGTTCCAGCAGGGTTGGTACCGAGCCGAATCGTTTATATGCCTGGTGTAGCAGCGCCCAGACGTCTTGCTTGACGGCCGCGCCGTGGGTGTCGATTTTCAAATCCTCGGCTTCGTCAAAATGGCCGGCGACGTGCAGGTAGGTGACGCGTTGGGCCGGGATGGCGGCGAGGAATTTCTCGGCGTCGTAACGGTGATTGATCGCGTTGACGTAGAGGTTGTTGACGTCTAGCAGCAGGTCGCAGTCGGCTTCCTGTAGCACGGCGGTGATGAAGTCGATCTCGCTCATGGCCTGGAAGGGCGCGGCGTAGTAGGAGATGTTTTCCACCGCGATGCGCTGGCCCAATACGTCCTGAGCCTGACGAATGCGGGCGGCGACGTGATGGACGGCTTCTTCGGTAAAGGGGATCGGCAAGAGGTCGTAGAGGTGACCGCTGTCGGAGCAGTAACTCAGGTGTTCGCTGTAGAGCGCCACGGCGTAGCGATCGAGGAAGCGGCGAGTACCACGCAGCAGTTCAATGTCGAGGGGCTGCGGACCGCCGAGGGACAGGGACAGGCCGTGGCAGGTGATGGGGTGCCGCGCGGCGAGTTGGTCGAGTTGTTCGGCGTAGACGCCGCCGACACCGATCCAGTTGTCCGGGGCGCACTCAAGGAAATCCACGGCGCTGGGGGCCATTTCCAGTAGGTCGCTTAACAGGGCACGGCGCAGGCCGAGACCGGCGCCGGAGGGTGAAGTGAACGTGCTCATCGCGCTTCTCCAGGGGATGGCCAAACCCTCCCGGCCTGAGCGGCCAGGAGGGAGGAGCGAAGGGGGATTTACTCCTTGGCCTGGCTCATATGGATGAACAGTTCGGTCGGTACTTTCTTGCCATTGGCTGTGTATTGGCCGGTGCGGTATTTGTAGGTTTCCGCCTCGGACAGGTAGCCGTCGTGGTTACTGTCAATCTTTTCGAACTCGGCTTGCTGGGTCGGCGCGACGGTGAGGAATTCCTTCAGCGACACACGAGCATCGTCGTCAGTGTCGGTACGAGCGAAGGACGCGTCGCCACATTTGCCTTCACCGCACTTGCCTTCCGCCGCGGTGACTTTTTTGCCCGATTCGGCGGCACCGCATTTGCCTTCACCACACTTGCCTTCAGCCTGTGTGGCCTTTTTGGCCGATTCGGCAGCGCCACATTTGCCTTCACCGCATTTGCCTTCGGAGGTCTTTTCTGCCGAAGCCAATTGATAACCCTGGGCCAGGGTGTCAACGGCGAAAGCGGACTGAGCCAGGCCCAAACCGCCGGACAAAGCCAGGGCGGCGAGGGCGAGGCGAGCGGAGTTCGAATTTTTTGTACGCGTCATGAGATTTCTCCAGATAAGAGCTGTGTGGCCCCTGGCAAGCGTTGCGCGGGGCGTGTGCCGTGGCGGTGTCACGTTGCTTGCCCGGTGCTCGGCACGTCGGGTCGAAGCAAGGCGGGACTGGCCTGTTCGGACGGGGCCATTTGGCGCTTGTCGTGTATCTGGGATGTGTCATGCGGCGGTGTGTTTGTATTGCTGTGTGTCGTGGATACAGAGCGCTGCGAACCTTTTTCCGCTGATCCGTATTTTTCGCTTACAGGTGCGTCTGTAACGGTCTCAGTTCTCGCCCCACAATTCGATCGTGCCGCAATGGCTCTATTGGGAGAAAGCTCATGGCGAAGATGGCGATTTTTCTGGGTGGTTTCCTGGCGCTGACGCTGCTGATTGGTGTGCTGGCGACGATCTCGCCTGTTTAAAGCAGCTTTTGGGTGGCGAGGGAGCAAGCTCCCTCGCCATACAGCTTTCACTTGAGAAAAGATGCGCGGATCAGCGGTGCAAGATCACCTGCGCAATGTCCAGCAACGGCATCACCCGTTGGGCGGCGTTGAGTTTGATCGCTTCCTTGGGCATGCCAAAAACCACGCAACTGGCCTCGTCCTGGGCAACGGTGGCGCTGCCGGCATCGAGCATTTCCTTGAGGCCGCGGGCGCCGTCGTCGCCCATGCCGGTCATGATGATGCCCGTGGCGTTACGGCCGGCGAACTTGGCCACCGAGCGAAACAGCACATCCACCGAAGGGCGATGGCGATTGACAAACGGGCCGTCCACCACTTGCACGTGATAGAACGCGCCGCTGCGGGTCACCATCATGTGCTTGCCGCCGGGGGCGATGAGCGCCAGGCCCGGGTGGATGCGGTCGTTGTTCTTCGCTTCGCGCACTTCGATCTGGCACAGGCTGTTGAGCCGGGCGGCGAATGAGGCGGTGAATTTTTCCGGCATGTGCTGGACGATGACGATGCCCGGGCACACGCGCGGCAGGGCCGTCAGCACCGCCTCCAGGGCCTGGGTGCCGCCGGTGGAGGTGCCCATGGCGACGATGCGTTCGGTGGTCTGGGCCATGGCGTGGCCGTTGGCGGCGGGCAGCATCGCGTCAGCGCTGAGTTTGGCCGCCGGGGTCAGCGGGGCGGCCGGGGCCGGGCGTTTACCCAGGTTGCGGACGTTGACCTGGGCGGCGGCGCGGATGGCCGAGACCAGTTCCGACGCCGAGTCCAGCAAGAAGTTCTTCAGGCCGCTAGTGGGCTTGGTGATGATTTCCACCGCGCCGGCGGCCATGGCTTGCAGCGTGGTTTCCGCGCCCTTGGGCGTCAGGGAAGAACAGATCACCACGGGCGTGGGCCGTTCGCTCATGATCTTTTTCAAAAAGGTAATGCCGTCCATGCGCGGCATTTCCACGTCCAGCACGATCACGTCGGGCCATTCCTTCGCCAGTTTATCCATGGCGAAGATCGGATCGGACGCCGCGCCGATAACGTTGATGTCCGGCGTGTCACTCAGGATCGCCAGTAATACCTGACGGACCACGGCGGAATCGTCCACCAGCAATACATTGATTTTTCTGCCTGGCATGGTTAATTCAAGGTCCTTATCGGTTGGTGCCTGACCCAGACATCGCCATTGCACAGGTCGAAAACAATACTTCGGTAGCCAGTGCTACCCATGTCCTGGGCAATCAGGTCCAGGCGATAGAGGGCGGCCATTTCCAGCGCGGCGTTGACGTTCAACCGCGCCACGTCGCCGAACGCCACGTGGCGTTGCAGCTCGGGAAACATTTCGCCGCCGCCGAACAGCTTGAGCTGGTATTCCTCGGGTTCGGTGCGATGGGCCCGCGCCTGGCGGACGAACAACTCAAAGGCTTCATCGGCGTACATCCCATCCAGCGCCGTGGAGCAGCGTACCCGGTTGGGCAGCATGAAGTGGCACATGCCGCCGATCTTGCGCCGTGGATGCCAGAGGGTGATGGCAACGCATGAGCCAAGGATCGTGCGCAGCCGGGTCGGGCAGGTCGCAAAGCGAAACTCCCCAGGCCCCAGATAGACTTCGGCGACTGGCTTTATCGCGGCGTTCATGGCTTGCGATAAATCGAAGGGGCGACCAGCTTTAACGCATCGCAAACGCCGTTGAGGCTCTCCGAATGGCTGACGATGAAATACCCACCGGGCTTGAGCCGGGGGATCAGTCGGGCAACCACTTTGCTTTTGGTGGGCTGGTCGAAATAGATCATCACGTTGCGCAGGAAAATCACATCGAACTCCCCCAACTCCGGAAGCGTGTCGTTGAGATTGACCTGGATGAAGTTGACCCGGTTGCGCAACGCCCGATCGATGAGGAAGGTGCCTTGCTGATTGCCGGTGCCCTTGAGGCAATATTTCACGAGTAACGAATGGGGCAGGTTGCGGGCGCGCTCCATCGGATAGTGCCCGGAACGGGCCTTCGCCAACACTTGCATGCTGATGTCCGAGCCGATGACTTCCCAGGGCGTGGTGCCCAGGCTTTCGGCCAGGGTCATGGCGAGGCTGTAGGGCTCCTCGCCGGACGAGCTGGCCGCGCTCCACAGGCGAAAGGTCTTGCCCGGCGTCGCATGGGGCAGCACGTGATCGCGTAGAAAATCGAAGTGCTTGGGCTCACGAAAAAAGTAGGTTTCGTTGGTCGTGAGCAGGTCCAGCGCCACTTGTAATTCGTCGCTGCGCTGGCCGCTCATGATCAGCTTGAAATACTCGCCGTAGCTGTCCAGCTCATAGTGCTTGAGGCGCTTGAACAGGCGCCCGGCCACCAGGGCTTTCTTGGCCGGCGACAGGTTGATGCCGGCGGCCTGGTACAACCAGGATTGAAACTGGCCGAACTCCCGGTCAGTGAGCGCCATTGAATTCACTGTGCGTTCCTTGCAAGTGTCCGTGCTCATGAGTCTGGCGCTTCCAGTGCGGCGGGGCTGGCTTGGGCGAGTTCGGACATTTCGTCGATGGACAGCACCCGATCCACCTCCAGGACGATGACGAACTTGCCCTCGACCTTCGCCATGCCGCTGATGAAGTCGGCGCGAATTTTCGCGCCGAAACTCGGTGGCGGTTCGATCTGCGAGGCCGGGATTTCCAGCACCGCCGATACGGTGTCCACCAGCAGCCCGATGTCCTGGGCCAGGCCGTCAGCGCTGGCGGCCTCGATGATCACTACGCAACTACGGCGGCTGATGGTGGAGTTCGGCCGGCCAAAACGGGCCGACAGATCCACCACCGGCACGACCGCGCCGCGCAGGTTGATCACCCCGCGAACGAAGGCCGGCATCATCGGTACGACGGTCAGGTTGCCGTACTCGATGATTTCCTTGATGCACAAGATGCCGATGGCGAACATCTCTGTGCCAAGCATGAACGTCAGGTACTGCGCTTCTTCCTCGACCGCGCTGGCGGTCTGACGTGTGGTCGCGATGGCGCCCATTGCCTTTTCTCCTTTAAGCAAGCCTATGGAACCGAGCCATCAGAACCGGGTGAATTCCGATTCGTCCGGCGCGCTGGCCATGTTGTAGGCAAACGCCTTGGGCATCACCGGTGCCGGCGCCCGGGCCGGTTTACGGCTGGACGGGCCGGGCGTGTTATCGACCCGGGCGACCTGAAGAACGGCCTTGGGCGGCGTGTCCAAGGTGAAGAAGCTCATGGCCTGTTGCAGTTGTTCGGCCTGGCTGCTCATCTCTTCGGCGGTGGCGGCCAGCTCTTCGCTGCTGGAGGCGTTCTGCTGGGTCACCTGGTTGAGTTGGGTCATGGCGGTGTTGATCTGCGCCACACCGGCGGCCTGTTCTTCGGACGCGGCGCTGATTTCCTGCACCAGATCCGAGGTCTTGTTGATGGACGGGACCATCTCGTTCAGCAGGTTGCCGGCCTTCTCGGCCATCTCGACGCTGCTGGACGACAGCTCGCCGATCTCCTGTGCCGCGACCTGGCTACGTTCGGCCAGTTTGCGAACTTCGGCAGCGACCACTGCGAAGCCTTTGCCATGTTCCCCAGCGCGGGCCGCTTCGATGGCGGCGTTGAGCGCCAGCAGGTTGGTCTGGTAGGCGATGTCGTCGATGATGCTGATTCGCTGGGCGATTTTCTTCATCGCCACCACGGTCTGCTGCACCGATTCGCCACCGTCGGTGGCTTCCTTGGCAGCCTTGCTGGCCATGCCATCGGTCACCTTGGCGTTTTCGGTGTTCTGGTTGATGCTGGCGCTCATCTGCTCGATGGATGCGCTGGTTTCCTCGACGCTGGCCGCCTGCTCGCTGGTCGCCTGGCTCATCGATTGGGCGGTGGCGCTGACTTCCTCGGAAGCGCTGGCGAGGTTGTCCGCCGCGTTGCGCACTTCACCGATGATGTGCGACAGCTTGCCGACCATGTTCTGCATGGCGTTGAGCACCATGCCGGTTTCGTCCTTGGAACCGCCATCGATTTTCGCGTTCAGGTTGCCCTCGGCCAGTTGCTCGGCCACCACCGCCGCCTGTTTCAACGGACGGGAAATGATGCGTGAGACGAACAGCGCCAATCCCAGGCCCACCAGCAGGGCCGCGACCAGCACGGCGATGATCGACAGACGTGCGTTTTCATACAAGCGGGTGCCGTGCGCACTGGCGACGTCAGCGCCGGCCGCGTTGAGCTCGACAAGTTTTTGCAAGTCGTTGGTCACCAGGTCGAAGCGATTCTTGGATTCGCCCTTGAGCATCGCCTGGGCTTGCTCGGTCAGGTTCTGCCGGGACAATACGAGCAGGTCTTTGCTGATTGCAAGGTAAGAAGCCCAGTCACCGCGGGTGGTTTCGAATGCCTGACGATCCTCAGCGCTGGAGAGCAGTTTCTCGTAAGTGCCCAGGCGCGTTTCGAAGGCCTTTTTGGCTTCCTCGGCTTCTTGCTCGAGGGTGACGCGCTCCTGTTCGGAGTCGGCGGCAATATGGCGATTCTCCTTGAGGCGATAGCTCGCCGCAAAAAAGCGCATGCCTGAAGCGGCGCGCATGGACGGCATCCAGTTCTCACGGATATCAAGGGCGGTGCCGTTCACCTGGCCCAGTTGGATAATCGAGAACACGCCCATGACGGCGGTCAGCGCCAACACCACGAGAAATGAAGCGATCAGTTTGGTGGCGATTCTAAGGTCGTAGAACCATTTCATTGGGGAATACCTCTCCATGGAGTGTTGAAGCGTCAGCGAGCGTTGGCTTGTTGTAATGGGGTCGAGTTGTAGCGGTTTTCTATTTGTGCAATCTGGGTGAGCAGGGCCGGTACGTCGAGGATCAACGCCACGGCGCCGCTGCCCAGAATGGTCGAGCCGCTGATGCCGCGCAGTGCGCCGAACAGCTTGCCCAGGGGCTTGATCACGGTCTGGAATTCACCCAGCAGGTCATCCACCACCAGCCCGGCCTTGAGTTCGGCGTAGCGCACCACCACCACGTTCTGCCGGCGCGAGGCCGGACCTTCGTGATGAAAGTGATCGCGCAAGTACACCAATGGCAGCACCTCGCCCCGCAGGTCGAGGTAGCCTTGTTCGCGGCTGGCGATGCCATCGTCTTCGCTCAGCTCGATGCATTCCTGGACCATGTCCAGCGGAATGACATAGGTGGACTGGCCGATGCCGACCAGGAATCCGTTGATGATCGCCAGGGTCAGCGGCAGTCGGATGCGCACCACGGTGCCCTTGCCCGGCTGGCTGTCCAGGTCGACCGTGCCGCGCAGCAGCGTGATGTTGCGCTTGACCACGTCCATGCCCACGCCGCGCCCGGACAGGTTGGTGACGGCCTGGGCGGTGGAAAAGCCCGGTTCGAAAATAAGGTTGTAGATTTCCTGGTCGGTCAGGTTCGCGCCCGCTGCGATCAGCCCACGTTCGTGGGCTTTTTCCAGGATGCGGTCGCGGTTCAGGCCGGCGCCGTCGTCGGCGATTTCCAGCACGATGCTGCCCGAGTCGTGGTAAGCGTTGAGGTGCAAATGCCCCTTGGCCGGTTTGCCTGCCGCCAGCCGCGCCTCAGCGGTTTCGATGCCATGGTCCATGGCGTTGCGCAACAGGTGCATCAGCGGGTCGCCGATCTTTTCCACCACGGTCTTGTCCAGCTCGGTTTCCGCGCCGCTGATGATCAGGTCGATGTCTTTGTCGAGCTCCTGGCTGACATCGCGCACCACCCGACGAAAGCGGTTGAAGGTCTCGCCGATGGGGATCATGCGCAGGCGCAAGGCGCCGTCGAGAATCTCCTCCACCAGCCCGGATACCGACGAGGTGGCTTCCTGCAATGGGTCGTTCTGGCAGTTACGGGCCAACAGGCTGGCGCCGGCGCTGGCGATCACCAATTCACCGACGAGGTTGATCAGTTCGTCGAGCTTGTCAGCATTGACGCGCACGTACGCGCCGTCCTTGGTTTTACTGTCACTGACCACGGCCTGCTTGTCAGGCGCGACCTGGGCAGGCATGCGCGGGGTCTTGCGTTGGTCCGGCATCAGCTCGCCCGTGGTGACCATGGCGGTGCTTTCGTCGCTCTGTGCCTGGGATGTCGCGACCTCGCCGATGCTTGCCTGGGCCTCGACGTCTTGGGCGACGATTTCGATCGCACAGTCTTCTCGGACGAAATCGAACACTTCATTGATCGCGGTATAACCGGCGGCGGAGCGGAAAGCGATGTCGAAGCCCAGGTAGCAGGATTCGGCATCCCAGGTGTCGATGGCCGGCATCGCCTCGGTGAGCGTGGTGATGTCGACGATTTCACCCAGGGTCTGCAAGTAGCGCAGGAACGACAAGGGGTCCATGCCGTTGCGGAACACGTCCTGGCCGAAGCGCAGGGAGATGTGCCAGAGGCACGCTTCGGCTGAGCCGGTTGGCTCGGCTTGGGTTTCCCGATCCGGTTCGGTCGCGGTCGGGGGCGCCTGGTACTCCTGCAGGAGCTGGCACAGTTCCATTTCCCGCGCCAGGGCAGGGGGCTGCAACGTCGAGCCCTGGTTGGCGACCACGTCGATCAATTCGAGCATGTGGTCGCCGGACTTGAGCAGCACCGCGATCAAGCCAGGGTCCACCGCGACGCTGCCCTCGCGCAGGCGATCGAGCACGTCCTCGACGATGTGGGTAAAGCTGACGATCGGCTCCAGGCCGAACAGTCCAGCCGACCCTTTGATCGTATGGGCCGCTCGGAAAATCGCGCCGATGGCGTCATCGTCGCCGGGGTCGTTTTCCAATTGCAGCAACGATTCTTCCATCGCCTGCAGTTGTTCACGGGCCTCGACGATGAAGGTTTGTTGTGCCTGATCGAGATTGATGCTCACGCTCATATCCTTTGTCGTGTCCGACGTGTTGCAAAGGGACTACGCAACCAGGTTGCACAGCGCCAGTGTTTCGGTGACGGCTTTGCTTGGGTCGGCCACCGTCAGTTGGGTCCCGGCCTTGGGCGCCTCGCGCTGAACCATCAGCAGCAATTGCAGGCCGGCGCCATCCATCTCGGTGATCTGCGACAGGTCCAGCACCATGGCGGGCGTGGCCCCCAACCGTGGCAGCAATTGCGCGGCCAGGTCGGCGGCGGTGTAGATCGTCAGCTCGCCGTCGATCTGCACCTGCGCGGTGTCATTTTCTACTTCGTACAGCAGCGGCATTGAAGCCTCCAGCCATCAGGGAAGAATCAGCTTGGACACCGCCGCCAGCATCTGCGCTGGCTGGAACGGCTTGACCACCCAGGCCTTGGCGCCTGCGGCCTGGCCCTCTTGCTTCTTCGATTCCTGGGATTCGGTGGTGAGCATGATGATCGGCGTGAACTTGTAGCTGGCCAGTTTCTTGACCTCCTTGACGAAGGTGATGCCGTCCATGTTCGGCATGTTCACGTCGCTGATGATCAGGTGCACTTTCTGGCCGTTGAGCTTGCCCAGTGCATCCTTGCCATCGCTGGCCTCGATCACGTCGTAGCCTGCACTTTTCAACGCGATGCCGACGACCTGCCGAACGCTCGCGGAGTCGTCGACAACCAATACATTTTTCGCCATGAGGGGCTCCTAAAAGAAGGTTATTTCCTGTGAAGTCTGTTGCGCGGCCGAGTCGCCGTGATGGTTGCGGCGTTGCTCGTCGGTGGCGTAGGTGGTTTCCATGCGCGCCAGCCATTGGCGGGCGTCGATGGAGATGGCCTGTTCGGGCGACTGGCTGGCTTGCTGCATGTGCACATGCAGGTCCTCGATGTTGTCGCGCACGTGGCTGAGGATCTGGCTGACCCGATCCTGGAATTGCAGGCTGACCAGCACTTGGGTGAGTTCGTCTCGAATACCGAAACTCTCCCGTTGCAACATGTCGGCCGAATCGGCGAGGCGGCCGGTGACGCTCTGGAAGCGTTCCAGCACGCGTTGGATGCTGCCTTCGGACACGGCCACGGACTGGCTGTCCTGGTCGGCGCCGCTGGAAGCCGCCTGCACCAATTGGGTGATGGCGGTGTTGATGACATCGACCTTGGCCGACATCTGTTGGCCGGTCTCGCTGGACTTGCTCGACAGGGCCCGCACGGCATCTGCCACTACCGCAAAACCGCGTCCGGCTTCGCCTGCGCGGGCGGCTTCGATGGCGGCGTTGAGGGCCAGCAGGTTGGTCTGGGCGGCAATCGCAGCGACATCCGCGGCCATGGTCCGCAACTCGCCAGTGTAGGCCGTCAGGTTGCGCACTTGGGCCAAGGTTTCATCACGGCTGGCCTGGGTGCACTTCAGCGAATCGATCACCTTCACCAGCTCGCCTTCGCTCTGCGCCAGCACCTGGACGGCACCGCCGCCACCACTGCCCGCCAACTCGCCAGCGGCCAGTTGCGAGGCTTGTACGGTTTCTTCGAGACGCGAGGAAATGCCGGTGAAGCGGCTGGTCAACGAGACGATCGCGGTTTCTGTCTGCTGCCGTGAGCTTTCGACTTGCTTGGCCCAGATCGGCATCGCGCCGAGGATCACTTCGTTGAGTTGCGCGCTGCTTTTGTGAGCGCCATGGTCGGCTGCTTGCAGTTCATGATGGGCGATGGCCGCTGCGGCCACCTTGTCCAATTGCAGGCGCTGCGAGCGCGCGCCCCAGATACCGGCACCCACGCCAAGGACCAGAAGCACAGCACTGAAACCGATGTTTTGAGCGCTCGTGCCATTGAATACCAGCAGCCCGGCGCAGGCGATGATGGCAACGATCAAGGCGTGCCAGGAGGTGTGCGTCTGGGATGTGGCAAGGGAATGGTCGTGGGAATACGACATCATGGTTCGGTCCTTGAACAGTATTGCTGACAGGATATTTGCGAATAACTGGTTATCTGCAAAGTCGACCCGGTCTTGAGGACCAGTCGTCCGGTTTTGGAAAAAAAGTGGCACATTGCTATCGCAGAATAGACCAGATCCTGGAAATGTCGAGGTGGTCTGACCTGTGGAAGAAATCACGGTGAACCTCAACAGTGTTCGTCAGATCATTCTGTGAAACACAATGAAAGGATTGAGCTAAATTACCCGCACCAGTTTTCGAACCTGCCATCGAGCCCTCATGCCCACCCAGCCTCTCTGGAAAACCTACCTGCTGTTCTTGGCCCCCATGGTCTTGTCCAATTTCCTGCAATCGATGTCCGGTACGCTCAATAGCATCTACATCGGCCAAATGCTCGGCACCCAGGCCCTGGCGGCGGTGTCGGGGATGTTTCCCATCCTGTTTTTCTTCATCGCGTTGGTGATTGGCCTGGGTGCGGGGGCAGGGGTCTTGATCGGGCAGGCCTACGGCGCCGGCGAGACGGGAACCGTGAAGGCGATTGCCGGCTCGACGCTGCTGCTGGGGGCAATCATCGGACTGACCGCGGCAATCCTCGGCAGTGTTTTTGCCCGCGAGGGGCTGCAAGGCCTCGGAACGCCCGCCGACGTGCTGGAGGATGCGGTGTCGTATGCGCGGGTGATGATGTGGATCCTCCCGATGCTGCTGGTGTTTGTGCTTTTCACCCAGCTATTGCGTGGTGTCAGCGATACCGTTTCGCCGTTGCTGGCGTTGCTGGTGTCCACCAGCGTCGGGATGGCGCTGACGCCGGGGTTGATCCGTGGCTGGCTGGGGTTGCCGCAGATGGGCATCCAGAGCGCGGCGCTGGCGGGGCTGGTGGGCACCGCGTCGGCGATGGCGATGCTGGCGTGGCGCCTGAATCGACGGGCTCATGCCTTGGCGCCGGATCGGGCGCTGTTCGCGGCGATGCGCCTGGACAGGGGCATCCTCGGCAAAGTGCTGCGCATCGGCCTGCCCACCGGATTGCAGATGGTGGTGATCTCGCTGTCGGAGCTGGTCATCCTGGCCCTGGTCAATCGCCACGGGTCCCAAGCCACGGCCGCCTATGGCGCGGTGACGCAGATTGTCAATTACGTGCAGTTCCCGGCGCTGTCGATTGCCATCACCGCGTCGATCCTCGGCGCCCAGGCCATCGGCGCCGGACGCCTGGAACGCCTGGGGCCGATCCTGCGCACCGGGATGCTGATCAACGTCTGGTTGACCGGTGGGCTGGTGCTGCTGGGGTACCTGTTGTCCCACTGGTTGCTGGGCCTGTTCATCACCGATCCGGCGGCGCGGGTCCAGGCCGAGCATCTGTTGCACATCATGTTATGGAGCCTTTTGGTGTTCGGCTTCCAGGCCATCATCGGTGGCATCATGCGCGCCAGCGGCACGGTGCTGATGCCGGTGGCGATCTCGATTTTCTGCATCATCGGCGTGCAAGTTCCGGTCGCCTACCTGCTGGACGCACACTTCGGCCTGCAAGGGGTGTGGATGGCGTTTCCGGTGGCTTACCTGAGCATGCTGTTGCTGCAGACGCTGTATTACAAACGGGTCTGGCAGCACCAGCGGATCGAGCGGTTGGTGTAACCGGCCCGACATGGAACCCTTGGGGGGCAAGCTCGCTCCCACAGGGTTAGTCACCTTTTCCGATTTACGAGGATCCCGATGTCCGCAGAACTCCCCACCGTCGCCTATCGCGCCTTCCTCTTCGACATGGACGGCACGCTGCTCAATTCCGTCGCCGCCACCGAGCGGATCTGGACCCGCTGGGCCATGCGCCATGGCCTGGACGTGGCTAAATTCCTGCCGACTATCCATGGCGTGCGCGCCGTCGACACCGTTGCCCGCCAGAACCTGCCAGGAGTGGATGCCCAGGCCGAGGCCGCGCAGCTCACCATCGAAGAAATCGAGGACGTGGAAGGGGTGGTCGAGGTGCCCGGTGCGCTGGGCTTTCTCAAGAGCCTGCCGCCGACGCAATGGGCGATTGTCACCTCGGCGCCGATGGCCTTGGCTTTGCGTCGCATGGAAGCGGCCGGGATTCCGCGCCCCGACGTGATGGTGACCGCCGAGGACGTGAGCGCCGGCAAGCCGAATCCAGCGTGCTACCTATTGGCCGCACAACGCTTGCAAGTTGCTCCGCGGGAATGCCTGGTGTTCGAGGACGCAGAAGCCGGAATCAAGGCTGGCGAGGCGGCGGGCATGGACGTGATGGTAGTGACGGCCACGCATACGCACCCGGTGGTGACGGTGCATTCGCAGATCGCGGATTACCGTGGGCTGAGCATTGTGGTGGACGATGGATTGATACGCTTCTCAAACCAACGCTAGCCCCTGTGGGAGCGAGCTCGCTCCCACATTTTTAACCTCAGCGATTTCGGGATCAGGTCACTACCCGATAGCACGGCACATACGCCGCGCCGCCCGGCAGTTTCATCCGGTGTTGCGCGACAAAGGCCTGGAGCAGGCGATCCAGCGGTTCCATGATCGCGGGATCACCATGGATCTCGTACGGGCCGTGTTCTTCGATCAGGCGGATGCCCTTGTCCTTCACGTTCCCGGCCACGATCCCCGAAAATGCGCGGCGCAGGTTGGCGGCCAGTTCGTGGGAGGGCAGGTCGCGGCTCAAGCCCAGGCTGGCCATGTTGGCGTGGGTAGGGTCGAACGGGCGTTGGAAACCTTCGTCGATTTTCAGCAGCCAGTTGAAATGAAAGGCGTCGTTGCGCTCGCGGCGGAACTGCTTCACTTCTTTGAGCCCCTGGGTCATCTGCCGCGCCACTTCGGCCGGGTCGTCGATGATGATCTGGTAGTGCTTCTGCGCGGCTTCGCCCAAGGTCGCGCCGACGAACGCGTGCAACTGCTCGAAATACGGCGTGGCGCTTTTAGGCCCGGTGAGGATCACCGGGAACGGCAGGTCCTGGTTGGCCGGGTGCATGAGAATGCCCAGCAGGTAGAGAAATTCTTCCGCCGTACCGGCGCCGCCCGGGAAGATGATGATGCCGTGGCCGACGCGCACGAAGGCTTCCAGACGCTTTTCGATATCCGGCAGGATCACCAGTTCATTGACGATCGGGTTCGGTGCCTCCGCGGCAATGATGCCCGGCTCCGTCAGGCCCAGGTAGCGGCCACCCTGGATGCGCTGCTTGGCGTGGGCGATGGTGGCGCCTTTCATCGGGCCTTTCATCACGCCGGGACCGCAGCCGGTGCAGATGTCCAGGCTGCGCAGGCCCAGTTCGTGGCCGACTTTCTTGGTGTACTTGTATTCTTCGGTGTTGATCGAGTGGCCACCCCAGCACACGACGATTTTCGGTTCCACTCCAGGGCGCAAGGTGCGGGCGTTGCGCAGCAGGTGGAACACGTAGTCGCTGATGCCCTGGGACGAGCTCAGGTCGATGCGCTGGCTGTCCAGCTCGTTCTCGGTGTAGACGATGTCGCGCAGGGCGCTGAAGAGCATTTCCCGGGTGCTGGCGATCATCTCGCCGTCGACGAACGCATCGGCCGGCGCGTTCAGCAGCTCCAGGCGTACACCACGGTCCTGTTGGTGGATGCGGATCTCGAAGTCCTTGTAGGCTTCCAGGATGGTCTTGGCGTTATCGACATGGGCGCCGGTGTTGAGAATCGCCAGGGCGCACTGGCGGAAAAGATCGTAGATGCTGCCGGAACCGGCTTCGCTCAGTTGCTGCACTTCGCGCTGGGACAAAGTCTCCAGGCTGCCCTTGGGGCTTACCGAAGCGTTGATTACATGTCTTTGAGTCATTCAGCTTTCCTTGAAAACGATGCCGCTCGCACGACGGCGGCATCTTGAAAAAAACGTCCACGCAGGAAGATCGCACGATCCTTGCGGTATCGCCATGGACTTTGATCCGGATCCATCGGGTCGGTTGCAACACAAAATGAGCCCCAGCATAGCTAAATCGACCGGGCAGGCGATAATGCGCGAGTCTTTTCACGCCATACAAGGAAATTGCGACGCGATGTTCGAGATCAAACCGTGGGACGCCGCCGACTACCGGCAACAGACCCGTCGCAGCACCCTCATCGTGGCCGTGGTGTTCCTGGCGCTGGCAATGCTGTTGTCCAGCCTGGCGGTGATGCTGTTCGGTACATCCGGGGGCGATAATTTTCGCTTCAATGTCGGCGGCGTTTTCGCTGCCGTGCTGGTGATGGTCGGGCTGATGCGCGGCTATTTCTGGTCGCAGCCGTGGATGGCCGCTGCGGTGTATGGCTGGCAGCTCAAGCGCAGCCTGATGAGCGTCACCAACGTGATGCACCAGGTAAAGGCCGGTGTGCAGGCCCGGGATCCGGCAGCGATGAAGCTACTGCGTTTCTATCACCTGGGCCTGGCCCAGATGCACCGGCTGGATGCCAACTCCAGCGACCACGCCTCGTTGGTCCGTGAGGCCGACGAGCATTTGGAAAACATGCAGGCGCTGGGCCTGGATTCAGAGCAATCACGCCTGGACCCGACCTGGATAGACTCGGTCAAACAGGCCTACGGCGAGCGCCGCTAACGGCCGCTCATCGGTTGCCTCGGGAAAAAAATAAACCCCGGTCTTCCAATGCCTTTCTCATGAGCAGTCATGGAAAGGAGAGTCGAGATGACTGGAAAGATGGTTCATGGAACCTGGGCCCTGTTGTGTGTGGCTACAGTGGGATTGGCGGGCTGCGCGGGCGGTAACAGCCACTCACCGGTAGACGCGCCAGGCGCCACGAAAAGCCCAACCACCGCGACGCTGGAAGCGGGGGCCGGGATCATGCAGAACAAACCCCCTTTGCAAGCGTTGGATACCTACCTGGACGGCTTTCATTTTTATAACGGCCGGATGTCCGGGCAAATGGAAGCGCACCATTACTGCACGGCACTGAACGAAGAAGTGTTCCAGTGCGCCATCTTCGATGCCAACAGCGCCAAGGCCAAATTGATGGGCGTGGAATACATCATCAGTAAGCGCCTGTTCGAAAGCTTGCCCGCCGCCGAAAAGCAGCTGTGGCACAGCCATGTGCATGAGGTGAAGTCTGGACAACTGGTCGCGCCGGGCATACCGGAGGTGGCGGAAACCCGCTTGATGAAGAACCTGGTCAGCACTTACGGCAAGACCTGGCACACCTGGCACACCGAGCAGGGCAACGCTCTGCCTTACGGCGTTCCGCAGTTGATGATGGGGTTCACCGCCGATGGGCAGATCGATCCGCAATTGGTGCGCGAACGCGACCGCCGGATGGGCATCGACAGCGAAGCGAAGAAACACGCCCGCGAATCGATCAGCGCACCGGACATCGATCCTGGCGCAGATGCGTGGCGCAAAGGGCAGGTCTGGCAGATAAAGGATCCGACGGGGCATACCCATTAAAGTTATTTGAACAAATGCTTTGTGGCGAGGAAGCTAGCTCCCGCTGGGTTGCGAAGCGGCCCAGGGCAATCCACCTAGATATATATGTTTTGTTAATACGAGTTGGGCTGCTGTGCAGCCCATCGGGAGCAAACTCCCTCGCCACGGGGGCAGGGAGTTGAAAACAAAGGTTATATACACTACGGCTGTTTGAAATGCCCCGGAACATCATGTTCCGTTTCGTTTGGCTTGGTTCTTTTCTGAACTTGAACATCGCTGATCTTGACGCTCTTTAATTCAGTAAAGGACACTCGCAAGAGTGCCTCGGCTTCTTCGGTGGTAAGCGTCTCGGTGTCGCCTGCCAATACCCGGCTATCGGGTTGGCCGTCGGCGATGAAACTGACGATGAATCGATCCTGGCTCATTCGTTACCTCGACAAGTCAAGCGCCAGGACGCAGCAGAGCTGCGCCCCAACGGTTCTCGGGTTACGACTTCCTGCCGCCGCCGTGGCTGCGTTCGCCACCTTTGCGGCCTGCTTCAGAGGCTTTTTCCCGATCATTTGCAAAATTGCCGCCGGAAGCGTGTCCGCCTTTCTTGCCGGCTTCGGATGCTTTCTCACGGTCGTTTGCGAAGTTACCTGGGTTTTTGTTTCCGCTATTAGCCATTTCGAGAATCCTCATTTTGGTTAAGCGAGTAAAACGTGCCTCGCAGTATTGTGAAAGAAAACGGCGGATGGAAGTTTAGAAAAAACGTTTCGCTGGCGACGAACGGTAGTGAGTTGAAAAGTGTTGGTGAAAAAACTTATACAGCCGTTTCGCTTGAGCTTATACAACTTCAAAAAGATTAATTAACAAAGCGGCGGCAAATGATATTTATTCATCGAATAACTCAGTCCTCACCGCCGCTCACTTTCCAATGCTTGGCTTCGGGTGGAAACACCACTTGTTCAACCCTGTGGGCAATGCCAAAGGCCAGTGAGTTTTCCGCCGGGATCACACGCTCCTCGGCGCACAGGCACTTGAAGATATCCAGTTGCGTGGCGGCACCGGCGGTTTCCTTGACGTAGATTTCCACATACCGCGCCACGTCGTTGTCCAGGCTGGACAGGTATTCGCGCAAGCGCGAGTGATCCACCGACTTCTGGCCGAAATACCAATTCATCGGGTGGATCAGGAAGCGCGAGTGGGGCGTGGTGGTGCGGTCGCTGGCGGCCAGGTACATGACGATGCCCATCGACTCGATGTTGCCGGCGTTCACGGCGCGCACCGGCACGGGAAGAGACTTGATGAAGGTGTAGAGGGTGAAACCGAAGTTCGTGCTACCGCCGACCGTAGAGAGGTTGAGCATCAGCGAGTCGGCGCCTTTTTCAATGGCTTCCAGGCAATTGTCCCGAAAGCGCTCGGTGGTTCCTTGATCGATCTGGCAATGGAAATGGACGATGTGTTCGGACATCTGAAACTCCTCTCGACTTACGCGTTGACGAGTCTGCGGATCAGCGGCTCTGTACAGTTGGGAGTCCGCCGGCTGTCGGATGTTCCACTTCCGTCACTCGCTTATCGAGGCCCGCAGCGCTCGATTGCTTTGGTCAACAGGCTTCGACGGCTTGGGCCATGCGCTGCAGGAACATCGTCAGCGCAGCTTCTTGGGCACTCAGGCCTTTGCGAACCCGGGGCTTGGGCAGTTCGTGCAGGACGCCGCGCATGAAACCCTCCACAACGGCGGGGTGGATATAGCATTTACGACAGACGGCGGGCGTGTTGCCCAACTGTCGGGCGACCTGCCTGACCATCTCGGCCACGTGCCGCTTGGCCTCGGTTTCGGTTTCCCACTGCAGTGTGCGCAGGCCCTCCAGCGCCGCCGCGCTGCCTGCCCAGGTGCGGTAGTCCTTGGCGGTGAAATCGGCGCCGGTGAGGGTCTTGAGGTAGGCGTTGATATCCGAAGAAGTGATGGCGTGGCGCTCGCCGTTTTCATCCAGGTACTGGAACAGGTTCTGCCCGGGCATTTCCTGGCAGCGCTTGACGATCCGCGCCAGGCGCCGGTCCTTCACGGTGATCTGGTGTTCGATGCCGCTCTTGCCCCGGAACTGGAAAGCGATGGCGCTGCCATTGACCGCGACATGCTTGTTGCGCAGGGTGGTCAGGCCGTAGGAGCGGTTGTCCCGGGCGTATTGCGTATTGCCGACGCGAATAAGGGTGACGTCGAGCAAGGTGATGACCGTCGCCATGACTTTGTCGCGGCTGAAGCCGGGGGTGGCGAGGATCTCTTCCAGGCGTTTGCGCAGCCGGGGCAGGGTGCGGCCGAATTCCAGCATGCGTGAATACTTGTCGGCATCGCGCACTTCGCGCCAGCGCGTGTGATAACGGTACTGCTTGCGCCCACGGGCATCGCGCCCGGTGGCTTGGAGGTGGCCGCGCGGGTCGCAGCAGATCCAGACGTCGGTGTAGGCCGGCGGAACGGCCAGGGAATTGATGCGTTGGATTTCGGCCGCGTCAGTGATGCGCTGGCCCGAAGGATCGAAATAGCAGAATTTGCCTCGCAGTTTCCTGCGGGTGATGCCCGGCGCAGTGTCATCGACATAGTGCAAGTCGGCCGGGAGTGCATCGGGCAGCGGTGTGTCGGGCATGGTTGATCCTTGGCGATGAATTCAAATGGCCTGTGAACTCATTGACCTCCGCCCGTTGCGGTCGTGCCGAGATTCTCATGTCACTTGGGACGCTTGTGTGCTGGCCCTACAGGCGCGAAGGCTACGCCAACACCGCCACCGCCTTGATCTGCGCCCACACGATCTGTCCGGGATGCAGCTTCAACTGATCGCGCGAATACCGAGTGATCCGCGCCAGCAGCGGTGTGCCGGCGGCCTCCACGCGGATCAGCACATGGGCGGCATTGTCGCCGGCCAGTTCGCTGACGACCGCCACTGGCAGGCGATTGAGGATGCTGGTCTGCCCGTCGCTCGCCAGGCTCAGGCTGACGTCCCGGGCCTGGACCTTGAAGCGCAGCGGCTGCCCGACCGCCAGCGCCGTGTGGGCAACCCGCACGTTCAACTGGCTGTCGGGCAGGGTCAGGGTGAGCAACTGATAGTCCGGGTCGTAGCCGGCGACTTTTCCGTTGATCACCACGCCTGCGTCATCCCCCAACGCCAATGGCAGGTCAAGCCGGGCGAGGGTCTCGCCGATTGGCCCGCTGGCCAAGGCCCGCCCAGCGTCCAGCACCACGATATGATCGGCCAGCCGCGCCACTTCATCCTGGGAATGACTGACGTACAGCACCGGGATATCCAGCTCATCGTGCAGCCGTTGCAGGTAAGGCAGAATCTCGTTTTTGCGGCGTGTATCGAGGGCGGCCAGAGGCTCGTCCATCAGCAGCAGGCGCGGGCTGGTCAGCAAGGCGCGGGCGATGCCGACGCGCTGGCGTTCGCCACCGGAAAGGTTGTGGGGTTGCCTGTCGAGGAGATGGCCGATGCCGAGCAGTTCCGTCGCGTGGTTGATGTCCACGCGCCGTTGCGCCGCGGCAACGCGCTTGAGGCCGAACAGAAGATTGTCGCGCACCGACAAGTGATCGAACAGGCTCGCCTCCTGGAAAACGTACCCCAGCGCTCGCTTGTGAGGCGGGACGAACACCTCACGCTCACTGTCTTGCCAGACCTCGCCATTGACCTCGACGAAACCCCGCGTCGGTCGGTCCAGCCCGGCCATGCAGCGCAGGCAGGTGGTCTTGCCGGATCCGGAATCGCCGTACAGCGCCGTCACCCCACGACCGGGCAATTGCAGGTCCAGGTCCAGGGAAAAATCGCCACGGTCGAGTTGAAACCTTGCCTCGATCATCGATCAGCTCCAACCGGCGCGAGTTCGGCGGCTAGAGTACAGCGCCAGCAGCACCAGGAAAGAGAACACCAGCATCGCCGCCGCCAGCCAATGGGCCTGGCTGTACTCAAGGGCTTCGACGTGGTCGTAGATTTGCACCGACACCACCCGGGTCTTCTCGGGGATGTTGCCGCCGATCATCAACACCACGCCAAACTCACCCACCGTGTGGGCGAAGCCGAGGATTGCGGCGGTGATGAAACCCGGTCGGGCCAAAGGCAGGATGACGCTGAAAAAGGTATCCCACGGCCCGGCCCGCAGGGTGGCGGCGACTTCCAAAGGACGACTGCCGATAGCGGAAAAGGCGTTTTGTAGCGGCTGCACCACGAAGGGCATTGAGTAGATCACCGAGCCAATCACCAGTCCGGTAAAGCTGAAGGTGAGGGTGCCCAGCCCGAGGGCTTGGGTGAATTGGCCGATCCAGCCGTTGGGTCCCAGCGCCAGCAGCAGATAGAAGCCAATCACGGTAGGCGGCAGTACCAGCGGCAAGGCGACCACCGCACCCACCGGACCGCGAAGCCGCGATTGGGTGCGCGACAGCCACAGGGCGATGGGCGTGCCGATGAAAAGCAGGATCACCGTGGTCAGCGACGCCAGTTTCAGGGTCAGCCAGATGGCGGCGTAATCGGCGTCGGTCAGTGGCATCAGCGTTGGTAACCGTAGGCCTGGATGATGGCGGCGGCTTTCGGGCCCTTCAGATAGCTCATCAATGCCTGGGCGGCGGGGTTGCCCCGTCCCTTTGCCAGGATCACCGCGTCCTGCTTGATCGGATCATGCAGTTCGCCCGGGACAACCCACGCGGAACCGCTTGTCAGCTTGCCGTCCTTGAACACCTGGGACAGGGCCACGAAACCCAGTTCGGCATTGCCAGTGGAAACGAACTGATAGGCCTGGGTGATGTTCTGGCCCTCGACGATCTTGCCCTTGACCTGATGGGTGAGCCCCAGCTTTTCCAGCACCTGTGTGGCGGCCAGGCCATACGGCGCGGTTTTCGGATTGGCAATGGACAGGTGTTGGAAGGCATTGTCCCGCAGGACTTGCCCCTTGGCGTCGACGTAATCGGTCTTGGCCGACCACAACGCCAACGTGCCGATGGCGTAGGTAAAGCGCGAGCCCTGCACGGTGTCGCCTTCGCTGTCCAGCCTCGCCGGCGTGGTGTCGTCGGCGGCCAGGAACACCTCGAATGGCGCGCCGTTCTTGATCTGGGTATAGAACTGCCCGGTCGCGCCGTAGGCGGCAATCAGTTTATGCCCGGTGTCCTTCTCGAAGCTGGCGGCGATGGCCTGGATCGGGGCGGTGAAGTTGGACGCGACGGCGACTTGCACTTCATCGGCTTGGGCGGCGTTGATACAAAAGCAAGTAGCAAGCAGCAGGGCGAGTGGGGTCAGGCGCATGGGCAGGGTTCCGTGGAAATGGGTTCGCTATATAGCGGAATATATAGCGAAAGGCTGACAAACGGAACGTGGCATTTTGTCAGAAGTCAGCGGTGGCAGGGCTGCCGTCATCGCGAGCAAGCTCGCTCCCACAGGATTTCGGGATGAATGCATGATTGATATTCACACTGAACCCCTGTGGGAGCGAGCTTGCTCGCGATAGCGTCCGGTCAAGCGCCGGAGACTGTCAGGCTAGCGCTCAGCCCTTGAACCGAGCCAGAGCCTCCTCAGCCAGGCGCCGCGTCAGTTCGCCACTGGGCAGCTCCCGCCCCAGGGGAAACGCCTGGCCGGCCCAAAGGTTGGCGAAGTCAGCTTCATCCTTCGCGCGAAGGGGCATCAACGCGCCGCCCGCCAGCGGAAATGCTGGCGCCAGTGGGCTCATCGGGCCGACCTCGCGCATCACCCGGTTGACGATCCCTCGGGCCGGCCGACCGGTGAACAGGTTGGTGATTGCAGTCTGGCTTTCCTTGGCCGTGCGCAACGCCCGGTGATGGGAAGGCGTGATCTTCGCTTCCGGGGTAAACAGGTAGGCGCTGCCCAGCTGCACCGCCGACGCACCCAGGGCAAATGCGGCGACGATGCCCCGCGCATCGCCGATACCGCCCGCGGCGATCACCGGCACGGTCACCGCGTCCACGACTTGCGGCAGCAAGGCGAACAGGCCCACCTGAGTATCGAGGTCGTCGCTGAGGAACATCCCTCGATGACCGCCGGCTTCATAACCCATGGCAATGATCGCGTCGCAGCCGTGTCGCTCGAGCCAGATGGCTTCTTCCACGGTGGTGGCCGAAGAGAGGACTTTCGCCCCGGTGGCCTTGACCCGATCGAGCAACGATTTTTCCGGCAGGCCGAAGTGGAAGCTGACCACCTTGGGTCGCATCTCTTCCAACACCCGGCAGGCCGTATCGTCGAACGGCGTGCGATTGGATACGGGCGTCGGCGCGTCGAAATCCACCCCCAGCTCTTGGTAATAAGGCTTGAGGCGCTGTTTCCAGGCCTCGGCCCGTTGTTCGTCGAAAGCGGGCGGCTGATGACTGAAAAAATTGACGTTGAACGGCTTGTCGGTCTGCTCGGCGATGGTCGTCAGTGCCTGGCGCAGTTGCTCCACGTCAAGCATCGCCGCGGGCATCGAGCCCAGTCCGCCGGCATTGCAAGTGGCGACCACCATCGCCGGACCGGTCACCCCGGCCAGCGGCCCCTGGATGATGGGATGCTCGATGCCGAGCAGGTCAAGAATGCGGGTGTCTGGCCACTGACTCATGTTCGGGTGTCTCCGACGGCAGAAGGAAACGGTGTTTTTAGCAGGTGTGACCCGGCCAGGGCCAGTCGAGTTTTTCAATCGCTGCCCGGGTTTGATACCAACGGCGGGATGGGTACCATGGGACACCACTTATCAAGGAGCCGAACCCATGGACGTGAAACTCAAGACCGTCGAACCTTTCACGGTCGCCGGTTTGCAGGTACGCACCCGCAACGCCGAGGAGCAACAGGGCGATACGGCGAAAATCGGCCCGATGTGGCAGCAATTCTTCACCGAAGGGTTGTTCGAGCGAGTTCCGGCGCGGCAGTCGGAGTCGTTCGTCTACGGTGTGTACTCCGGCTACGAGTCCGATGCCACCGGCTACTTCAATGTGACGGCGGGCGTACAGGTCGACGCCACGAGCGCAGGCTACCCCGCCGTGGAAGTCGAGGGCGGGGATTACCTGGTGTTCTCGGCCAAGGGCGAAATGCCCGATTGCGTGATCCAGACCTGGGGGCTGATCTGGGCGTACTTCGCCGACAATCCGCAGGCCGTGCGCCGGTTCACCACCGATTTCGAGGTCTATAACGCACCCGACTCGGTGGCGATCTATATCGGTGTTCAATCCTCGGGCGAGCGTTCCAGCGCCAATAGCTGACGCTTGCGCTCAACGCCCCAGCGGTAGCCCGACAGGTTGCCGTCGCTGCGCACCACTCGATGGCAGGGGATCGCCACGGCGAGGCTATTGGCGCCGCAGGCCTGGGCCACCGCGCGCACCGCTTTGGGCATGCCGATGCGCTGGGCGATTTCGGCATAGCTGGCGGTGCTGCCGGGCGCGATCTCTCGCAGGGCTTGCCAGACCCGTTCCTGGAACGCCGTGCCACGCAAGTCCAGGGGCAGGTCCAGGCCCAGGGCCGGTGCCTCGATGAAGCCCACCACTTGGGCAATCAGTTGCTCGAATTCCCGATCGGCACCGATGAGGTTGGCGCGGCGGAACTTGTCTTGCAGGTCACGCAGCAGCGCATCCGGGTCGTCCCCCAGCAGGATCGCGCACACGCCACGCTCGCTTTGCGCCACCAGGATCGCTCCCAGGGAACACTGGCCGAGGGCGAAGCGAATATCGGTGTTCAGCCCGGCGGCGCGATACTCGCCAGGTTTCATACCCAGGACTTTGTCGGCGGCTTCATAGAAGCGGCTGTTGGAACCGAAGCCTGCGTCGTAAAGCGCTTCGGTCACCGTTCCGGCGTCGGCCAGGCGTTCGCGCACTTTGCGCGAGCGATGGGCGGCGCCGTAGGCCTTGGGGGTCAGGCCGGTGATCGACTTGAAGACGCGATGAAAATGGAAGGGACTCAGGCCGGCGCTTTGTGCCAGTTCATTCAAGCCTGGCAGTTGCTCGGCCGCCTCGATCTGCCGGCAGGCCGCCGCCACCCGCGCCGCTTGTTGCGCGGCGATCTGGGTCTGGTCCCTGGCCATCCGTTTGCTGGGACGATAACCGGCTGCCTGGGCCTGTTCCGGCGTGTCGAAGAATTCGACATTGCGCGGGTTGGGCAGGCGCGACAGGCTGCTGGGGTGGCAATAGATGCCGGTGGTCTTCACGCCGTAGACAAAGGTGCCATCGGCGCGCGGATCCCGGGCGAGTACGGCGGCCCAGCGAGGGTCCTGATCAGGGGCGAGCGTACTTGAAGTGCTGTTCATGGTCGTGATTCCTTTGGCCCGTTTTGGCTAGATTACTGAGCCATCCAAGTGGCGACACTCCGGGTCTTGCGGTTGAATTCTGCATTGTCATCCGGCCATGCGGAACGTCATGTTGATGCGTTGGGCGCCCAGACGTGTATGTTGTCCCGGCTTGAGCGGCAGCACGCCGTGGTAGCGCAACCGGTCCACGCCGCCCCAGATTGCGATGTCGCCATGAAACAACGGAATGCGCTGGCTTTTGTCGCTGCGCTCGAATCCGCCAAACTGGAATGTCGCCGGCAGGCCAAGGGAAAGCGAGACGACGGGGGCCGTCAGGGAGCGCTCGTTCTTGTCCTGGTGCAGCGACATCCGCGCGCCGGGCACGTAGCGGTTGATCAGGCAGGCATCGGGCTCGAAGTGCTCGAAGCCCGCTTGCCGGGCGGCGGCCTGGGCCAGCTCGCGAAACACTGGCGGCATGGCGGGCCAGGGATCGCCTGTCTGTGGATCATGGGCGGTGTAGCGATAGCCGCTGCGGTCGGTGGTCCAGCCGAGTGCGCCGCAACTGGTCAGGGCCACCGACATGGTAAAGCCACCAGGCGTGACCATCTGCCGGAACGGTGCGGCCTGCAAGACTGTTTCCAGCGCTGGCAACAAACGGTCGAGCCAGGGCAGGGCAAACCCGCGTAGCACGAAGGATTGCTGGCCGATCTGTTCGACCTGGCCAGGCGTGGTGGGCGCCTGGTCGGCGAACAGGTCGAGAGTGACGGGGGTGTCGTCATTGCGCATCATGAAAAATGATCCCGAGTGTATGCCGGCGACCGCTGTGTACGCGGCTGACGCCATGGCGCAAGTTAACCCGATAATACCCGCGAACGCCTTTGACCGGCCGCTGGTGTACGGCGAACACTACGGCGTCGCCTCGTTTCAAGTCGATGACTTGGGGGCGTGACTGCATGCGCGGGCGTTGCTCGGTGAGGACGAACTCGCCCCCGGTAAAGTCGTCTCCCGGTTCCGACAGCAGGATGGCTACCTGTAGCGGGAACACCTGTTCGCCATAAAGGTCCTGGTGCAGGCAGTTGTAATCCTGCGGGCCGTATTGGAGGAGCAACGGTGTGGGACGCTGCTGCCCGGCGGCATGGCAACGGCGGATGAAATCCGTGTGCTTATCGGGGTATCGCGTTTCCAGGCCCATGCAATCGTTCCAGCGATTAGCCACTGGGACCAGCATCGGATAGAGCGACTGGCGCAATTGCTGGACGATCTCAGGCAGCGGATAAGCGAAATACTGGTACTCACCGCGCCCGAATCCGTGGCGCCCCATTATTACCCGCGAACGAAAAACCCCGGCGTCCTCATACAAACCGCTCAACTGCCGGCATTGTACGGTCGGCAGCAGGTTGCGAATGATCGCGCAGCCGTCCTCATCGAGGTTATCCACCATGGTGGGCCAATCGAGGTGGGGGAGGGGTTGGGTCAATAGAGGCGTTGAGGACATGATTGCAATCCTGGATAAAAGGACTGTTCAGCCTGAAGAGTGCAGCGCTGCCGGGCACTCCGATTCTTGCGATGTGAAGCGCTTTTTGTAGAAAGGGAGCAAGCTCCCTCACCACAAAAAGCCAGCTGGCAGGCTTCAGAGTGCCTTGCTGACCTTGAGGTCGGTGATCTGATCATCGGTCTCGCCATGCAACTTTTGCAGCGCGACCAGCGCTTCTTCCTCGGTGCCGGTCTGCAGTTGGGCGAACTCGAAGCGGCGCTCGCCGTTGAGTTTGTACTTGATAACGTATTTGGTTGTCTGGGCCACGGTTTTACCTATCTTGGACGGGGGGGCTCAACTCAGCTTCGAGCTGGAGCGCCGGATGATCTTGATCTTGTGGGTCAGGGTCGGCTTGCGGGTAACGCTGATGGCGCGACGGTTGACGGTGTCGATGGTGATATTCCAGAAGCCGGTGCTGGGGGCCGTGATCCTGGCCGGGAACGTGTCGAACGCGCCGCCGTGGTAGGTGTGGCGGCCACCATTCTTGAAGCTACGGAAATTGGCGTCGTTCATCAAACGGATGTTGCACATTTGGGAGCATTCGATCACGACGATATCGTCTTCGTTGAGGTGCTCGCGCTGGTGGATGAATTTCATGGGCGCCTCCAGAAGGGCATTTCTTGCAAATCAGGACAGTAAGATGAAGCAATGATAATGGAGCGCAGTTTATCAGCACCGCGGGTTAATATCCGGCCCCTGTCCTGGGTGTCTTCATTTATCAGGCGGTGGCGAATAAAAAATGAGAGGACGTTGGAGAAAATCGACGTTTGCATTGTCGGAGGGTCTTTATTGGAGGATTCATATGAAGCGCAGCGTGTGGGTATTGGCCTTGGCCTTGGGTGGATGTGCATCGGTATCGGACATCAACCAGACGCCGCCCACCATGAGCGTCATCTCCGGCAAGAAACCTCATGAATATGCCAAGTGCGTTGCCGACAAGCTTCTGGAGAGCCGTGGCCCGCTGCAAATGGAGCCGCATAAGAATGGCGTGCGGGTGATCGTCCCCGGCAAGCTGTCGGCGCTACCGGCCGCGGTGTTCGACATCGACGAACGCTCCAGCGGCTCCAGCATCAAGCTGCACGAAAGCCTCTCCAACGTACCGGTGCGCCCGGGCGACGTTCAGGACGCGGCCAACGCTTGTATATCCGGTTAAGCAGGGCCCGTCCTTTATTTACAGACGACCACCACGCTGCGGCTGGTGAAGTTGCCCACGTCCACACCGAGGGTCTTTTCGCTGTCGTTGGCCTGTGGCGTGCCATCCGTGCCGACGATGCGGTAGCCCGTACCGGCGCAGGAAGCTTCCGCTTTCTCGTAACACGTCGCCCAGGAATTGGCTTCGCCTGAACAGTCGATGGCCAAGCCTTGTTCACCGGTATCCAGATAGGTTTTTTCGGCTGAGGCACAGCCTGCCAGGGCCAGAACTGCAAACAGCGCCAGGATTGTCTTCATGGGGGGGTTGTCATCAGGATGGGGAGGAATGGCGCGAGATTATAGCGAATGGCCATTCCGGTACAGCTAAACCCGCGGCCCCTTCCGAGCACCAGGGCTTCGGCGGGGCCGTCTGTTTATTTCTTGCGGCGAGTATTGCGCGCTGGCGCCTGTTCACGCTCCCGGGGCGCCGGGGCGGAACGTTCGTCCTGAAAGACCGCGGCGACTTCCACCGCCATTGTCTTGGTGGGCAAGGGACCGGCGACCTGCTCGCCGTGGTAGTTGATAATCCACCACTGGCCGTCCTTGTCCTGGCTGACCGAATAACCGTTTGCGTTCTGTGTTGCCGACATCTAGCTGCCTCGTTGGCGGAATCAAGGCGGCCATGATACGCCAAATGCTCGCAAACCGTGCTGATGGGCGTACAGTGGGGACCGCTGGAACCATCGAAGCGAAAGGCGATTGAACTATCCGCCGGTTTATTTCTCTATGATGGCATCGGTTGGCCAGCGCAGGCATTGTAAGGTGCCTGCCGGCTGATTAGACTGCGCCGAAACTTGTACACACCGCCTTTTCAAGGACTTATATGATCAAGAAATGCTTGTTCCCAGCAGCCGGTTACGGTACTCGCTTCCTGCCAGCGACTAAAGCCATGCCCAAAGAAATGCTGCCGGTGGTGAACAAGCCACTGATCCAGTACGGCGTCGAAGAAGCCCTGGATGCGGGCCTGACGGAAATCTCCATCGTCACCGGCCGTGGCAAGCGCGCCCTGGAAGACCATTTCGACATCAGTTACGAGTTGGAAAACCAGATCAAGGGCACCGACAAGGAAAAATACCTGGTCGGCATTCGCAAGTTGCTGGACGAGTGCTCGTTCTCCTACACCCGCCAGACCGAAATGAAAGGTTTGGGCCATGCGATCCTGACCGGCCGCCCGCTGATCGGTGACGAACCGTTCGCCGTGGTCCTGGCGGACGACTTGTGCGTGAACCTGGAAGGCGACGGCGTTTTGACCCAGATGGTCAAGCTGTACAAGCAATTCCGTTGCTCCATCGTGGCGATCCAGGAAGTGGATCCGCAGGAAACCAACAAGTACGGTGTCATCGCCGGTGAAATGATCCGCGAAGACATCTACCGCGTTCACAGCATGGTTGAAAAACCAAAACCTGAAGATGCGCCGTCGAACCTGGCGATCATCGGCCGCTACATCCTGACTCCGGACATCTTCGACCTGATCGAACAGACCGAGCCAGGCAAGGGCGGTGAGATCCAGATCACCGACGCCCTGATGAAACAGGCCCAGAACGGCTGCGTCATGGCCTACAAGTTCAAGGGCAAGCGCTTCGACTGCGGTGGCGCCGAAGGTTACATCGACGCAACCAACTTCTGCTTCGAGAACTTCTACAAGACCGGCAAGGCTTACTGATTCAGCCTGCGTCGCGCCTTGAAAAAACGCCCCGACTGGTTCGGGGCGTTTTTTTTTCTGCAAAAAAAACCTTCCGCCAATCATCAATCACACAAACAAAGTCGCTGTTTGCGCTGCAACGCTGCCTCAGGTGAAAACAGCAGGTATGCTGACAACCTGCCGAAGGAGATAGATGATGGCCTACGATTTTGATCTGTATGTGATTGGCGCCGGTTCCGGCGGTGTGCGGGCGGCGAGGTTTGCCGCGGGTTTCGGCGCGAAAGTGGGCGTGGCGGAAAGCCGCTACCTGGGGGGAACCTGCGTCAACGTCGGCTGTGTGCCGAAAAAACTGCTGGTCTACGGCGCGCATTACGCCGAGGATTTCGAACAAGCGTCGGCCTACGGCTGGACGGCGGGCGAGGCGAGTTTCGACTGGGCCACGCTGATCGCCAACAAGGATCGTGAGATCAATCGCCTCAACGGCATCTACCGCAACCTGCTGGTCAACAGCGGTGTGACCTTGCATGAAGGCCACGCCAGGATTACCAGCCCTCATGAAGTCGAGATCAACGGCGAGCGCTACACCGCCAGGCACATCATGATCGCCACCGGCGGCTGGCCGGTGATTCCGGATATTCCCGGGAGCGAGCACGCCATCGGTTCCAACGAAGCGTTTTTTCTCAAGACGCTGCCCAAGCGCATGCTGGTGGTGGGAGGCGGCTACATCGCCGTGGAATTCGCCGGGATCTTCCACGGCATGGGCGCGCAGACATCCTTGCTTTATCGCGGCGACCTGTTCTTGCGCGGTTTTGATGGCGCGGTGCGCAAGCATCTGGCCGAAGAGCTGCAGCGTCGTGGCTTGGACCTGCAATTCAACGCAGACATCCAACGCATCGACAAAGAAGCCGACGGCAGCCTGAAAGTGACGCTCAAGGACGGTCGCACGTTGTCGACCGATTGTGTGTTCTACGCCACCGGCCGCCGGCCGATGCTGGACAATCTTGGGCTGGAGAACACGGGCGTCAAGCTGGACGAGAAAGGCTTCGTGCAGGTCAACGAAAAATACGAGACGGCCGAACCGTCGATCCTGGCCATTGGCGATGTGATCGGCCGTGTGCAGCTCACGCCTGTCGCCCTGGCCGAAGGCATGGCGGTGGCGCGGCGCCTGTTCAAGCCTGAGCAATACCGCCTGGTCGATTATCGAATGATCCCCACGGCGGTGTTCAGCCTGCCGAACATCGGCACGGTAGGTTTGACGGAAGAACAGGCTCGGGAAGCCGGCCATGAGGTGCAGATTTTCGAAAGCCGTTTCCGGCCGATGAAGCTGACCCTCACTGATTGCCAGGAACGCACCCTGATGAAATTGGTGGTCGATGCCAAGACCGATAAGGTCCTGGGCTGCCACATGGTCGGGCCGGACGCCGGTGAAATTATCCAAGGGCTGGCGATTGCCCTCAAGGCCGGTGCTACCAAGCGCGATTTCGATGAAACCATCGGCGTGCATCCAACCGCAGCCGAAGAATTCGTCACCATGCGTACGCCTATCGCCTGATCAGGCTTTTCGTCCATGGGGCTGTGATCCGTTGATCCAGCCCCGTGAACTGTCAGGCAGCTGCCACGATCAATTGATCGCCGCCTTCGGCAGCTTCCACAGATTTCTTCTATCTATATAGATTCCTGATAGTCAAAACCAATCATTTGCATGAGCTTTGGCAATGAGCCAACAGCGCAATGAATGGCTAAGATTCACCCCATCAACTTTTCAACCACTGACGGAGAGTCAACGATGCCTATCATCAACAGCCAAGTTAAACCGTTCAAAGCCACCGCTTTCAAAAACGGCGCTTTCGTCGAAGTATCGGACGCCGACCTGAAAGGCAAGTGGTCTGTCGTGTTCTTCTACCCAGCTGACTTCACCTTCGTTTGCCCAACCGAGCTGGAAGACCTGGCCGACAACTACGCCGAGTTCCAGAAGCTGGGCGTCGAAATCTACAGCGTGTCCACCGACACTCACTTTGCCCACGCTGCCTGGCACAACACTTCGCCAGCCATCGGCAAGATCCAGTACACCATGATCGGCGACCCGACCCTGGCCATCTCCCGCAACTTCGACGTGCTGATCGAAGAAGCTGGCCTGGCTGACCGCGGTACTTTCGTGATCAACCCTGAAGGTCAGATCAAGATCGTTGAAATCAACGACGGTGGTGTAGGCCGTGACGCTTCCGAGCTGCTGCGCAAGATCAAGGCAGCCCAGTACGTTGCCGCTCACCCAGGTGAAGTCTGCCCAGCCAAGTGGAAAGAAGGCGAGGCCACCCTGGCTCCGTCCCTGGACCTGGTCGGCAAGATCTAAACCAATGCGTTACCCGAGGGCGATCCGCTCTTAGCCAAGTAAGCCGCTTCGCCCCAAAAAACGCCCGGGCGAGATTCGCCTGGGCGTTGTTTTTTCTGAAATTCAAAAATGGAAATCGCCCGTATGTTGGACGCCAATCTTAAAGCTCAGTTGAAGTCATACCTGGAACGGGTCACCCAGCCGATCGAGATCGTTGCATCCCTCGACGACGGTGCGAAATCCCAGGAAATGCTTGCGTTACTCAAAGACGTTGCCAGTCTTTCCAACCAGATTACCTTGCTCGACAACGGCACCGATGCGCGTAAGCCATCGTTTTCGTTGAACCGCCCGGGAGCCGATATCAGCCTGCGTTTCGCCGGCATTCCCATGGGGCATGAATTCACTTCGCTGGTGCTGGCCCTGCTGCAAGTCGGTGGCCACCCTTCGAAGGCCAGTGTCGAAGTGATCGAACAGATCCGCTCGCTCAAGGGCGAGTTCAACTTCGAGACGTATTTTTCGCTGTCGTGCCAGAACTGCCCGGACGTGGTCCAGGCGCTGAACCTGATGGCGGTGCTGAACCCGAACATCAAGCACGTCGCCATCGACGGCGCGCTGTTCCAGGCTGAAGTCGATGAACGCCAGATCATGGCCGTGCCAAGCGTGTACTTGAACGGTGCGAACTTCGGCCAGGGCCGCATGGGCCTGGAAGAAATCCTCGCCAAGATCGACACCAGTGGCATCGAGCGCCAGGCTGAGAAGATCAGCGCCAAGGATGCCTTTGACGTGTTGGTGGTGGGCGGTGGCCCGGCCGGTGCCTCGGCGGCCATCTATGCGGCACGAAAAGGCATCCGTACCGGTGTGGCGGCCGAGCGTTTCGGCGGCCAAGTGCTCGACACCATGGCCATCGAGAACTTCATCTCGGTCCAGGAAACCGAAGGGCCGAAACTGGCTGTCGCCCTGGAAGAACACGTCAAGCAATACGACGTCGACATCATGAACCTGCAACGCGCCGACGCACTGGTGCCAGGCACGGCCGGTGGGCTGCATGAAGTCAAGTTCGCCAGCGGCGCGAGCCTCAAGGCCAAGACCGTGATCCTGGCGACCGGTGCCCGCTGGCGCGAAATGAACGTGCCGGGCGAGCAGCAATACCGCAACAAAGGCGTGGCGTACTGCCCGCATTGTGACGGTCCGCTGTTCAAGGGCAAGCGGGTCGCGGTAATCGGCGGCGGTAACTCCGGCGTCGAAGCGGCCATCGACCTGGCGGGTATCGTGTCCCACGTCACGTTGCTGGAGTTCGATGTGCAATTGCGTGCCGACGCGGTGTTGCAGCGCAAACTGCACAGCCTGCCGAACGTGACGGTGATCACCAACGCCCAGACCACCGAAGTGACGGGTGACGGGCAGAAGGTCAACGGCCTGCGCTACAAGGACCGTCCGAGCGGTGAAGTGCGCGACGTGGCGCTGGAAGGGATCTTCGTGCAGATCGGCCTGTTGCCCAACACCGATTGGCTCAAGGGCACCGTCGAGCTGTCGCCGCGTGGCGAGATCATTGTCGATGCTCGTGGCGAAACGTCGATCCCGGGTGTGTTCGCTGCCGGTGACGTGACCACCGTGCCGTACAAGCAGATCGTGATCGCCGTGGGCGAGGGCGCCAAGGCTTCGCTGAGCGCCTTCGATCACCTGATCCGCACCTCCGCACCGGCCTGATAGCCAGTCGCTGGAAAAACAAAACCCCATGGGCCTTGGCTCATGGGGTTTTTTTGTGACCGCAGAACTTACAACGGTGCAGGCTGGATGATCTCGACCCAATAACCGTCCGGGTCTTTGATGAAGGCCAGGCTTTTCATGCGGCCATCACTCAAGCGTTTCTGGAAGTCACAGCCCAACGCTTCGAAGCGCTCGCAGGCGGCGACCACGTCTGGCACGGAGATGCAGATGTGGCCGAAACCGCGCGGGTCGGTGTTGCCGTTGTGGTAGGTGAACGCCGGATCGTTTTCGGTGCCGTGGTTATGCGTCAGTTCGAGGATGCCGGGGATCGATTTCATCCACTCGGTACGCGCCGCCGCGTCCGCCGGGATCTGGTTCTTGTCGACCAGGGCAAGGAAATACAGGCTGAATTCGGCCTCTGGAAAGTCGCGTTTTTCCACCAGGGAAAAACCCAGCACACGGGTGTAGAAATCAAGGGACTTGGTAATGTCCTTGACCCGCAGCATGGTGTGGTTGAAGACGAACTTGGCCGTAGCGGCATCGGGTTGAGCGGTGACGCCAGGGAAAGTATTGAGTTCTTGCAGGCTCATGGGCCCTCCGAAAAATAAGTGGGGCTTGTGCTAGCTTCCTTGCAGGTGCGTCCATGATACGCAAGGGGCGTGGCATCGCCAAACGTGCCTATTGCCTGGTGGTGCGTCGCGCTTCAGACTTCACGATCAGTCCTTGAGTGCAACGCAATGTTTCGACCGCTTTCTTCGCTGTTCGTCCTGTTGTTTGCCGTCGCGTCGAGCGTCGATGTGGGGGCGGCCGAACCACAGGTAACCTGGCCCTCGGGATGGATCGTCGAATCGCTGCCCGCCGACGCACCGGCCCCGGCCAAAGGTACCAGTCGGCAGCGCGCCACCAAAAGCGACCCTTCGGGCAATGCCGTGATGGTGATGGAATTGACCGCGTCGGCTGTCGAGCCCGACCATCAAGTAAACTTGCAAGGCGTGCTGTTGGAAATGAGAAAGTCCATTCAGAAGGATTTTTTCCAAGGTGGCTATCAAAGTGTCTGCAATAAGATTCACGCGTCCGTATTGGGGGGCGTAAGCGCTTTGGAAACCACTTGCACGATCACGCAAAACGGGCGTCATGTATTGTCGCAGACCCTCGTCGCGGCACTTAATGAGGGTAATGCCTACGTGTTGTCCTATGCGGGGCAGGCGCAGGTATTTGTAGAAAGCCAGGGTGAAATACAGTCGGTACGAAATAGCCTGAAATTATAAGGCCTTCAGCGTAATACTCTTGGGCCAACACGAAAGTTCGGCCCGTAAAAAAGCCCTGGGTGCAGGCCAGGGCTTTTTGCGTTGTAGTGCTTTCAACCGCGCAGCCAGGAATCGACGGTGCTCGCTCCGTATTTTTCCTTCCAGGCTTTCAAGCCGCGATGGTTGCCGCCCTTGGTTTCGATCAGTTCGCCCGTGTGCGGGTTCTGATAGACCTTGACGACGCGGGCACGGCGGGTCTTTGGCGTCTTGCCCGACGACAGGCCTGATTTGGACGGGCTCGGGTCGAGGATCGCAACGATGTCGCGCAAGCCCTTGCCGTAGGTTTTCATCAGCCCTTGGAGCTTTTCTTCGAATTCGATTTCTTTCTTGAGCCCGGCGTCATTCTTCAAAGCTTCCAGCTGCGCGAGCTGCTCTTGAAGGGCCTTTTCGGCTTTACGAAATTCAGCGAGTCTGGACAATATAATTACTCCAATCAAAATATAAGGCTGAGACCAACCGCAAACAAAGCTATAAGCCAGGCGCCTTGTAGCGACTCGGTGACTAATGACTCTCCTGCTATCTGGTAGAGGCAGAAAAAATTGTAGTAGTTAAACCGAAAAGTGTAAATCGTAACTTTTTCGTTATGTAACAGCTGTTGGCGTTTTACCATCAGTCGGGCCGATGACGTCAAGCGACTGGCGACGGAGATTGGCTGTTAGCAGTACTAGGCGGTGTAATGAAATCGCGTGCTCTAGTCCGTTGGGCTAATAGATAACCCTATCGAAAGTTAAGCGCAATCAAGTCGGCTGAACGGCCTGTGCCAGCTCGATAAATGCCAGGGTTGCCGGCGAGGCCTGGCGGCTATCGAGTACGGCCAGGCCGATCTGTCGTGGGACGGGAGGCGACAGAGGACGAACAACGAAGCCAGGATTATCGAACAGGGGCAACGAGCCTTCGGACACTACGCTCACCGCGTCGCCACGAGTGACGAGGTCGAGCGTACTGAGCAGTTGCGAGCAGCGATAACGGACATTGGGTGTCAAGCGCGCGGCATTGAACAGTCGCCAGACCAGTTCCGACGAGCCGGCCTCGGTGAGAATGAAAGGGTCGTCGCACAAATCCTTGAGTTGCACGTGGGTTCGATCCCCGAGGGCGTGAGCAGCAGGGAGCAAGGCGACCATCTGGTCGGTCACCAACGCGAACGTATCGAAGCGTTCCTCCGGCAAGACCACGAATCCGACGTCGATCCGGCGTTCGTCCAACCATTGCAGAACCTGCCGGTCCGGCCCCTCGTCGACATGCACTTCGATCCCCGGGTGCAAGGTCCTGAAGCGTTCCAGGATAGCGGGCAACAGCTTCATCGAAGCTGTCGGGCCGAACGAGCCGATGCGCAAGGTTCCGCGGCGCATGCCTCGGGCATCGGCGGCTTCCTGGCGCAGCGTGTTGGCCAAGCCGAGCATGGCTCGGGCCCGCAGCAGCAATTGCTGGCCGATGTCGCTGGGCTCCACCAGGGTCTGATGACGCCTGAACAGCTCGACGCCCAGTTCGTTTTCCAAGGACCTGATTGCGTGCGACACCGCTGATTGTCCGATGCCCAACCGTGTAGCGGCTGCCGTGAAGCCGCGCAGCTCGGCGACCAGCGAAAAGATTTCGAGTTGGGTCAGGGTCATGAGTAAAGGCTCATTTTACGATGACAAGATATGAGGCGAACAATACGGCACTTGAGCGACAGAGAAAACCGTGGCGAAGGAGCTCCCTCGTCACTGGCATCCGAACGACCTTGAATGAGATGAAAGCAATGAAACCCATGGAACATTCCATGCCGATCGCTTCCGACCTGCCGGTCTACCTGAAGCTCGCCATGGTCACAATGATCTGGGGAGGGACGTTCGTGGCCGGGCGGATCCTCTCCGATGCATTGGCGCCCATGCTGGCCGCCAGCCTGCGCTTTCTGCTGGCGAGTCTCGCGCTGCTGGTATTTCTCGGGGTGGCCGGCATTCCCCTGGCCAGGCCCAGCCTGAAGCAGGGCTTGCAACTGGCGATGCTGGGTTTCTTCGGTATTTTCTTCTACAACCTGTGTTTCTTTTATGGTTTGCAATACATCAGTGCGTCGCGGGCCTCGTTGATCGTGGCGTTGAACCCGGCGGTGATCGGGCTGGCCTCCTGGTGGTTATTCAAGGAGCGGCTGAGCCGCTTGAAAGTCGCCGGCATCGTCTTGTGTCTCGGCGGGGCGGGTCTGGTGATCGTGGGTCGTGACCCGACCTTGCTACAAACAACGGAGCAAGGGTGGATAGGCGACGTGCTGATTTTCGGCTGCGTGCTCGGCTGGGGTATCTACTCGCTATTTTCCAAAAGCCTGAATGAAAGCCTTGGTCCCTTGCAAACGGTGACCTGGTCGATCCTGCTGGGCACGCTGATGCTCTGGGGAGCGTGCGCGGCCGGGGGAGAGATTCGCTTCGCGGCGCTGACCGCACTGGATGCCGGGCAATGGCTGAGCCTGTTGTACCTTGGCGTACTGGGCTCGGCGCTGGCTTATATCGCCTGGTATGACGGCATCCGCCGGATTGGCGCGACCCGGTCCGGCGTGTTCATCGCGCTCAATCCACTGACGGCGGTCCTGCTGGGCGCCTTGCTATTGGACGAACGGCTTACGGCCTTGATGTGCGGGGGCGGGGGGCTGATCCTGATGGGGATTTTCCTGTGCAACAAACCCCTTGCACGCTCGGCCAAAAAGGCGATTTGATACCCAAGGCGGACAAATGTGGTTACGCTGTGTAGAATCGATTTACGCATATAAGAATAACGTCTTCTGGCAGCAGAAGCCTCGCCCGCAAGAGCCTTGGGTCGACAATGAAGATACTTGGGTTTCAACTGATCTATGGCGATTTCCTCGCCCGCAGCGTCCGCGGTATTTCCTGCGCGCCGCCGCGCGCCCTCAGCATCACTGGCAACTAACGTTTCTTGTTAATTGATAAGCATGATGAGGCGCCGACATGGCAGATCTATACGAAAACCCGATGGGCCTGATGGGCTTTGAATTCATCGAATTTGCATCCCCTACGCCCAACACCCTGGAGCCGATCTTCGAGATCATGGGTTTCACCAAGGTAGCGACCCACCGCTCCAAGGACGTGCACCTGTATCGCCAGGGCGCGATCAACCTGATCCTCAACAACGAGCCCAATAGCGTGGCGTCCTACTTCGCCGCCGAACACGGTCCGTCGGTTTGCGGCATGGCGTTCCGCGTCAAGGACTCGCAAAAAGCCTACAAGCGCGCCCTGGAACTCGGTGCCCAGCCGATCCATATCGAGACCGGCCCAATGGAGCTGAACCTGCCTGCGATCAAAGGCATCGGCGGCGCGCCGCTGTACCTGATCGACCGTTTTGGCGAAGGCAGCTCGATCTATGACATCGATTTCGTGTTTCTCGAAGGTGTCGACCGCAATCCGGTGGGTGCGGGGCTCAAAATCATCGATCACCTGACCCACAACGTGTATCGCGGGCGCATGGCGTACTGGGCGAACTTCTATGAGAAGTTGTTCAACTTCCGCGAGATCCGCTACTTCGACATCAAGGGCGAATACACCGGTTTGACCTCCAAGGCCATGACTGCGCCGGACGGCATGATCCGCATTCCGCTGAACGAAGAGTCCTCGAAGGGCGCTGGCCAGATCGAAGAGTTCCTGATGCAGTTCAACGGCGAGGGCATCCAACATGTGGCGTTCCTCACCGACGACCTGATCAAGACCTGGGATGGGCTGAAGAAAATCGGCATGCGCTTCATGACCGCGCCGCCGGACACCTACTACGAAATGCTTGAGGGCCGTCTGCCGAATCATGGCGAGCCAGTGGCGGAGCTGCAATCGCGTGGCATCCTGCTCGATGGCGCTTCCGAGCAGGGCGACAAGCGTTTGCTGCTGCAGATTTTCTCGGAAACCCTGATGGGCCCGGTGTTCTTCGAATTCATCCAGCGCAAGGGCGACGATGGCTTCGGCGAGGGCAATTTCAAGGCGCTGTTCGAGTCGATCGAGCGTGACCAAGTGCGCCGTGGTGTGCTGACCGCTGACTAATGCCTGAGTGTCACAAACACCGCCCGGCCTGATGCCGGGCGGTTTTTTTTGCCCGGCGCAAGCTACGCTGGCGATCCATCCGCCCGTGGTGGCGCTATCGCCAGCAAGCTCGCCCGCGCCCTGGATATTGGCCAGAGCAGGTCCGGCATCAATGCTTGACCGGTGCTGTTTGTCAGGCGCTTTGCACGCGTTTCAACCCAATCGCTTCATCCAGGTGGGCCGTGAGGGCGTCCAGGTTGTCAAACAGACGAAGCTCGGTAAGCATGCCAGGATCGGTCAGCCGTGGGTGCCTATCCATCAGGCGCAGCGGCGAGACGGGAATCACCGTCGTGCCGCTGACCTGTTTCAGACCGGCAGTCTTGAGCGCCCGCACCAGTGCGTCGATGTCCTTGAACTTCACTCTGTTGACTTGCCACACCCGGTGGTAATGCTGGGACAGATCGGGAATGTCGGCGCCCGCCGTATCAGCTGGGTGCCGGTACTTACCTCCAGCAGCAGATCTGACTTCACAAAAAGGTACCCGGCGCCGGAGGGAGTACGGTGAGCGGCTGGTCGTGCGATGGGCAAGAGACTGGAAACGATCTCTCCTTCATCGGGCAGCACTCGCGTGGGTTGACTGCCGGCATCGACCACGCGTACCCCGACGGCACCTTGCAGTTCAGCCAATCCGGGGGTGTTTCGAGCGGTATTGGCGTGGCCGCTCTCCACCAGCGCCACCCATTTGTGCGGGCCCCGGTGGGCCTGGTCGGTCTCGATGAGGGTATGGGCCACGTACTTGAAATTCCTGGAGCGCTCGGGGGCGTGCCGCTTCATTTCGTCCCTGAAGGTGATCGACGTGTCGAGCGCCTGCACCTTTATGCCGTGGTGGTGAGCAACAGTGATCAGGTTTTCCATGAACCGGACGGCATCGATCAGCGCTCCGTCCGGTTGCGAAAGAAGTGCCGAGTCTGTTGCGGTCCCGGCGTCGCCCAGGCGTGCGCCCATGCGATAAAGGTCGACGCGGCTTATGCTCAACTCGCCCGATAAAGGAGCTGGACCTGGCGCGTGGGCGCAGAGTGTTTCGTGATGCAAGCTGGGGCAGTCAGGCCCGGCGCCGTTGCCGCACCATATGCTTGGACCCTTCGAATACCAGAACCGCCACGGCCATCCAGATGGGGATATAGGTCAGCCATTCTTCAGCCTGGATGCTTTCACCCAGCAGCAGCGCGACCCCCAGCAGCAACACCGGCTCGACGTAGCTCAACAGCCCGAACAGGCTGAAGGGCAGCAACCGGCTGGCAACGATATAGGCCACCAGGGCCGAGGCACTGATGACGCCGAGCAGCGGGATCAGCAGCGACAGCCACGGGTGTTGATTGAAAACCTTGAAACCTTGTTCGCCGCTCTGCACGAACCAGAGCGCCAACGGCAGCATCAACGTCATGTCCAGCCAGAGCCCACCCAGGTTGTCGGTGCGCAGGCGTTTGCGCAGGATGAAATAGATCGGATAGCCCAGCACCACCAGTAACGTCGCCCAGGAAAACCCACCCACCCGGTACAGTTCGTTGAGCACGCCAAGAGAGGCGAAAAACACCGCGGCTTTCTGCAGGCGCGAGAGGCGCTCGCCATAGGCGATGCGCCCCGTCAGGACCATCGATAGCGGCAGCAGGAAATAGCCCAGCGACACGTCCAGGCTGTAGCCGTTGAGCGGCGCCCACATGAACAGCCACAACTGCGCCCCCATCAGTGCCGATGACGCCATTGCACCCAGCAGCAAGCGCGGCGTGGCGATCAGGCGTGCGACAAGATCCGAGACGAGTTTCCATTCACGGGAGATCAGCATGAACGCAGTCATGCACGGCATCGTCAGCAACATGCGCCAACCGAAAATCTCCAGGCCCGTCAGCGGCGCGAGCAGCGAGGTGTAGTAGTACATGACGGCGAACAGGGCGGATGCCGAGACCGATAGAGCGATGCCTTTGGACACGGATGCCTCTTGTTATTGGAATTGCAGCACGATACGGAAAGCGGTTTACCCGTGGCGAGGGAGCTTGCTCCCGCTGGGCCGCGTAGCGGCCCCAAAGAGCGACTGCTGCGCAGCCGAGCGGGAGCACGCTCCCTCGCCACGGTGATCTCAGTGTAAGTTACGACGTACGCGGCACCCGCCCCGGCACGAAATGGCCGACATCATTGAACCCCGGCGTCGAGGCATGGCCCGGTGTCACCAGCGAATCGATGAACGCTTCATCCTCCGCCGTGATTTTCACCGCCTGCGCCTTGGTGTACGAATCCCACTGCTCCTCGGTGCGCGGCCCGACGATGGCCGAGGTGACGGCATTGTTGTTCAGCACCCAGGCGATGGCGAACTCGACGATGCCCACGCCCCGGCCCTGGGTGTATTCCAGGATCTGCTGGGCGATGCGCAGGGACTCGACCCGCCATTCGGTTTCCAGGATGCGCTTGTCCTGGCGTCCGGCACGGCTGTTGGCGTCCGGTGCGACGTCTGGCGCGTACTTGCCGCTGAGCACGCCGCGAGCCAGGGGGCTGAACGGCACCACGCCAAGGCCATAATTCTGCGCCGCTGTGATCTGCTCGGTTTCCGCCTGGCGGTTGACGATGTTGTACAGCGGTTGGCTGATGACCGGGCGGTCGATGCCCAGGCTGTCGGCAATGCGGATCACCTCGGCGATGCGCCAGCCGCGGTAGTTCGACAGGCCCCAGTAGCGGATCTTGCCCTGGCGAATCAGGTCGCCGATGGCCGACACGGTGACGTGCAGCGGGGTGTTGTGATCTTCGCGGTGCAGGTAATAGATATCCAGGTAATCGGTGCCCAGGCGCGTCAGGCTGGCCTCGATCCCATTGAACAGATGCTTGCGGCTCAGGCCGCTGCGGTTAGGCATACCGTCCGGCGGGCCGAAGCCGACCTTGGTGGCGAGCACCCATTCATGGCGACGCTGGGCAATCGCCTCGCCGACGATTTCTTCGGAGCGACCGCCGGTGTAGACGTCCGCGGTGTCGATGAAGTTGATGCCCTGGTCCCAGGCCTTGTCGATGATCCGCAGCGAATCTTCGGTGCTGGTCTGTTCGCCGAACATCATGGTGCCCAGGGTCAACGTCGAGACTTGCAACCCTGAATGGCCTAGCGTGCGGTAGCTCATGACAAGATCCTTTTATTCATGGGGAAAGGTTCAATCAAATACCAGAACCGCCGCAAGGATCAAACAGAATTCTCATACCACCACAAATCAATTGTGGGAGCGAGCAAGCTCGCTCCCACAGGGTAAAAGGGGTGTCAGGCCCGCAAGGTGCGGGTCATGCGCAGCGCCAACAGGCTGCCGCAGACGATCACGCCGGCCAGCAGGTACAGCGCCGCATCGGTCGAGCCGGTGGTGTCCTTGACCCAACCCACCAGGTATGGGCTGAGGAAACCGGCCATCTGGCCCATGGAGTTGATCAACGCCAGCCCGCCGGCCGCCGCGCTCGCGCTGAGCAGGGCGGTGGGCACCGGCCAGAACATCGGCAGGCCGGTGAGGGCGCCCATGGTGGCGATGGACAGGCCGAGGATGGCGATGGCCGGCGTGGTGGCGAAGTTCACCGCGATCAGCAGCCCCACCGCGCCCATCAGCATCGGCACGACCAAGTGCCAGCGACGCTCCTTGTGCAGATCCGCCGAGCGCCCCACCAGCAACATGAACACCGCCGCCAGCAGATAGGGAATCGCACTCAGCCAGCCGATCACCAGGTTATCGCTGAAACCGAGGTTCTTGATGATCGACGGCAGCCAGAAATTGATCGCATACACGCCGCTCTGGATGCAGAAGTACACCAGGCCGAAGGCCCAGATCGCCGGGTTCTTGAACACGGCGGCCAGGGAGTCTGTGGTGGTTTTCGGTTTGTTGGCCAGGTCTTCGGCGTGGTCGGCGGTGAGCACGGCGCGTTCATGGTCGGTCAGCCAGGTGGCCTTGGCGAAGGTGTCGCTGAGCAGGAAGAACGCCAGGGCGCCGAGAATCACTGTCGGGATGCCTTGCAGCAGGAACATCCACTGCCAACCCGCCAGGCCGCCCTGGCCGGCGGCGAAGTGGTTCAGAATCCAGCCGGAAAACGGGCTGCCCAGCAGCCCCGACACTGGGATGGCCGACATGAACAGCGCCATGATCCGGCCACGGCGGAACGTCGGGAACCATTGCGAAAGGTACAGCACGACGCCAGGGAAGAACCCGGCTTCAGCCGCCCCGGTGAACAGCCGCAAGGTGTAGAACTGGGGTGGGGTGGTGACGAACAGCAGGCAGGTCGACAGCGTGCCCCAGGTGATCATCATCAGGGCGATCCAGCGCCGAGGGCCGAATTTGGTCAAGGCCAGGTTGCTCGGCACGCCGCACAGCACGTAGCCGATGAAGAAGATCCCGGCGCCGAGGCCGTACACGGTTTCGCTGAACTTCAACGCGTCGAGCATCTGCAACTTGGCGAAGCCAACGTTCACCCGGTCGAGGTAGTTGAACAGGTAGCAGATGAAGATGAACGGGATCAAACGCAGGGTGATGCGCTTGTAGACGGTATTCTTTTCGTCGGGGGTAGCCAGGAGGGCTGCTGCGCTCTGGGACATGACGGGGCTCTCTTTATTATGATTTTGGCGTGCCAAGGGGTAACGTTGACCGCCCCTTGAGTCTCGGCCAGCCCAAGGTCCCGTGTCTTTGTGCCGCAGCACAACGTTTGCAATCCGACCCTGTGCGCCTGACCAATCCCGTGGGCGGCGCACCTCAAAACAACAATCACGCCGCTTGCAAGGAACACCGCCCATGTTCGAACTCGATCACGACCTGGCGCAGGACATCGTCGACCGGGCGATGGCGATTCTGCCCTATAACGTCAACGTCATGGACAACCAGGGCTTGATCCTCGGCAGCGGCGAGCGCGAGCGCATCAATACCCGCCACGAGGGCGCGCAACTGGTCCTCGCCAACGGACGGGTGGTGGAAATCGACGAGCACACCGCCGTCCACCTCAAGGGCGTACAGCCGGGAATCAACCTGCCATTGATGCTCGATCAGCGCTTGATCGGCGTGCTGGGCATTACCGGCGAACCCGCGCAATTGCGCACTTACGCCGAACTGGTGCGCATGACCGCCGAAATGTTGCTCGGCCAGCGCAACCAGCAGGCCGAGCAGCAATGGCGCCGCCAGCGTTGCGATGACTTGCTGGCGTTGCTGCTGGGCGATGCCGGGGATTCGCCAAGGTTGCTCGATGAAGCGCAGCAGATGGGCCTCAAGCCACAGCTGTCGCGCGTACCGTATCTGTTCGAATTGGGCTTGGAGCATGGCCCTGGTCAAACCGTCGAATCGCTGAGCGCCTGGCTGATGTCGCGCTACCCGGACAGCTGGTGCCTGACGTCGTCCAAATCCTCCTTGCTCTGGTGCCGGCCGGTCACGGCCTCGGTGGAGAACGAGCGGCTGCTGGGCAAGCTCGATGGCCTGGGCTGGAGCATCCTGCGAGTTGCTGTGGGCGGTCAGGCCGAGGGGCTGGCGGGGCTGCGCCGTTGCTACCGGCGGGTGGCGGATCTGCTGGCGTACGGGCGCGATGTCCTGCCGCAGTCGCGCTTGCTGCTCCTCAATCGCTATCGACTGCCGGTGCTGCTCTGGCGGCATCGCAGCGATGATGCCCTCGACGAACTGCTCAGCCCGTTGCGCAAAGTGATCGCCAAGGACAGCAACGGCCAATTGCTCGCTACCTTGCGAAGCTGGTGCGAACACGACGGCCAGAGCCAGGCCTGCGCCGACGCCCTGGGCATCCACCGCAACAGCCTGCGCTATCGCATGGAACGCATCGCCGAACTCAGCGGCGTCGACCCGCTCAGGCTGGATGGGATGCTGGCGTTGTACCTGGGGGTTCAGTTGTTGCCACAGACCGTCGATACCCCCACATAACCTATGTGGGGTGCAATTGACTCATAACCCCGTGGCGAGGGAGCTTGCTCCCGCTGGGTCGCGCAGCGGCCCCAAAAAAGCGGCCGCTACGCAGCCGAGCGGGAGCAAGCTCCCTCGCCACAGATGCGCTGGCCACACGCTATGCGACCCATCCTTTGTGAATTTGACCAATAATGCCCAAGGTCTTTTGTGCGGTGGACCGGCGTCAGAATCGCGGTCAGCTGGCAGCATGCTGTACATCGGAACCGGAGAACAAAAATGAAAATAGTCATCGCCCCCGACTCGTTCAAGGACAGCCTCAGCGCCCAGGCCGTGGCGGAGGCCATCGCAGGAGGGCTGGCCGAGGTCTGGCCGGACGCGCAGCTGATCAAGTGCCCAATGGCCGATGGCGGCGAGGGAACGGTGGAGGCGGTGCTCGCGGCCTGCGATGGCCAATGGCGCGAGGCGCGGGTCCGTGGCCCGCTGGGCGCCGCTGTCCAAGCCCGCTGGGGCTGGTTGCCCGACAGCCGCACGGCGATCATCGAGATGGCCGAGGCCAGCGGCCTGCAACTGGTGCCGCCGGGACAGCGCGACGCTTGTTCCAGCAGCACCTATGGCACTGGCGAACTGATCCGCGCCGCTTTGGATGAAGGGGCGAGCCGAGTCATCCTGGCGATCGGTGGCAGCGCCACCAACGACGGCGGCGCCGGGGCGATGCAGGCACTGGGCGCGGCATTGCTGGACGACCAGGGCCAAGCCCTGCCGCCCGGCGGCCTGGCCTTGGGCAAACTGGCGCGTATCGACCTGGGCGACCTGGACCCGCGCCTGGCCGGCGTGTGCTTCGAGATTGCCGCCGATGTCGACAACCCCCTTTGCGGTCCCCATGGCGCTTCAGCCGTGTTCGGCCCGCAGAAAGGCGCCTCCGCCGAGCAGGTGCAACAACTGGACCGGGCGCTGGGACACTTTGCTGAACATTGTGCCCAGGTGTTGAACCGCGACGTTCGCGACGAACCCGGCAGCGGTGCCGCTGGCGGCCTGGGGTTTGCCGCCAAGGCGTTCCTCCAGGCGCAGTTTCGTACCGGCGTGGAAGTCGTCGCGCAATTGACCGGCCTGGCCGATGCGATCGACGGCGCCGACCTGGTGATCACCGGCGAAGGCCGTTTCGACGCCCAGACCCTGCGTGGCAAGACGCCGTTTGGCGTGGCCCGCATCGCCCAGCGGCGCGGCGTACCGGTGGTGGTCATCGCCGGCACGCTGGGGGAGGGCTACGAAGCGCTTTATGAGCACGGCATCGATGCCGCGTTTGCCCTGGCGAATGGGCCGATGACGCTACAAGAAGCTTGCACCGATGCGCCACGCCTGCTGGCCGAGCGGGCCCGGGACATCGCCCGGCTCTGGCGAGTGGCGGCGCGCTGACTTGCCCTTGGGGCAGTCGCCAGGACGCATCAGTCGTCGGAGATTGCCTTGGGACATTGACCCGCCCGCACACCCTGCGTAGCCTTGCGCCTTCGAGGTTCTTCGGCACGCGCCGAAGCTAGGGTCTGTATGAAATGTTCGCGTACAGAGCCTGAGAAGGGAACGCGGTCCAAGCCGCGGCTGCCCCCGCAACTGTGAACGGTGCTGTTTCTGCAAGGCCACTGTGCTAGCCCTATACAACGGGCGCACGGGAAGGCGCAGCAAAATGTCAGTCCCGGCTTTGAAAAAAGCCGATTTGGCCCGCCGTCAGCCAGGAGACCTGCCTCGACAACAGATTCTCACTACAACCGGGCGGGGTGATCCGGTGGCGAAATCTTCCGCGCGCGCCTGTGCCAGTGGTTGTCGTCCCGTTTGCCCGCCACCTTGCCAAAGGGCATCCGATGAAAACACTGGCCAAACTCCCCGTCACCATCGTCACCGGTTTCCTCGGGTCGGGTAAGACCACCTTGCTGCGGCACATGCTCGACAACGCCCAAGGCCGACGTATCGCGGTCATTGTCAATGAGTTCGGCGAACTGGGCATTGACGGGGAGATCCTCAAGCAGTGCTCCATCGGTTGTACCGAAGAAGAAGCCAACGGCCGCGTCTATGAACTGGCCAACGGCTGCTTGTGCTGCACCGTGCAGGAAGAGTTCTTCCCGGTGATGCGTGAGTTGGTGGCGCGTCGCGGCGACCTCGACCACATCCTCATCGAAACCTCCGGCCTGGCCTTGCCCAAGCCGCTGGTCCAGGCCTTCCAATGGCCGGAAATCCGCAGCGCCTGCACCGTCGATGCGGTCATCACCGTGGTCGATAGCCCGGCCGTGGCCGCGGGCACCTTCGCCGCGTTCCCGGACAAGGTCGATGCCCAGCGCAAGCTGGACCCGAACCTGGACCATGAATCACCGCTGCACGAGCTGTTCGCCGATCAACTGGCGAGCGCCGACCTGGTGATCCTCAACAAAGCCGACCTGATCAACCCCGAGGACCTGGCCAAAGTCCGCCTGGAAGTCGCCGAAGAGCTGCCGCCAGCGGTCAAGGTCATCGAAGCCAGCAACGGTCGCCTGCCGCTGGACGTGTTGATCGGCCTGGGCGCGGGCTCCGAGGAACACATCGACAGCCGCCACAGCCATCACGACCACCACCATGACGGCGATGACGACGACCACGATCACGATGCCTTCGATTCGATTTCCATCGAACTGCCCCAAGCTGACGAAAGCCTGCTGCTGGACGCGCTGACGCAACTGGTAATTCAGCATGACGTATTGCGGGTCAAGGGCTTCGCGGCCATCCCGAACAAGCCGATGCGCCTGTTGATCCAAGGTGTGGGCACGCGCTTCGACAAGCACTTCGACCGCCAGTGGGGCGCCGATGAAGCGCGCGTCACACGTCTGGTACTGATCGGCCAGGCCCTGGACGCCGGGCTGCTCGAAGCGCAGTTGCGCGCCGCCCTCAGCGTCTAAACCATGCACCTGCTCAGGACCCAGCCCGGTGGTTTCGTGTCGGATGACAACATCGCCGACCTCGGGCAAACCCCCGCCGAGCTGGTGATCCTGTGCAGCGGCGATTCCAGCCTGGCGCTGCTGGCAGAAGCGGCGCGGCAGTTGCCGGACGATTTTCCGCAGTTTCGCCTCGCCAACCCGATGCAAGTGCAGAACCACGCCTCGGTGGATCTGTACGTTGAAGATGTATTGCGCCACGCCAAGGTCATCCTGCTGTCGTTGCACGGAGGCATCGGCTATTGGCGCTACGGCGTCGAGCGCCTGGTGGAACTGGCCGGGCGCGGGGTGAAACTGATCCTGGTGCCGGGGGACGACCGTCCGGACCCGGAGCTCAGCGACCTGAGCAACGTGTCCGCCGAGCACCGCGATCGGCTCTGGCAGTTTCTTCGTCAAGGCGGATTGGAAAACGCCCTTAACCTGTTCCGTCACCTGGGCAGCCAATGGTTTGGCCGCGATTATCCGTGGGGCGAGCCCCAGCCCTTGGCGCGCACGGCGATCTATCACCCGGAAAAAACCAACGCGACCCTGAATGATTGGCAAGCGGACTGGCGGGCAGGCGATCCCGTAGCGGCGCTGTTGTTTTATCGCTCCCACCTGCAAGCCGCGAACACCGCGTTCATCGACGTGTTCTGCCAGCGGCTTCAAGCGACGGGGCTCAACCCTTTGCCAATCGCCGTGGCGAGCCTCAAGGAACCCGGTTGTCTGGCACAGGTGGAAGACTGGCTGGACGAAGTGGCAACGGGGGTTATTCTCAACACCACCGGCTTTGCACAATCGAGTCCTGAAGCGCCGCACTTGCGGCCGTTTCGCCGCGATATCCCGGTGATCCAGGCGATCTGCGCCCAGGACAACGAACCCGGCTGGCGCGCCAGCGAACAAGGCCTGGGCCCACGGGACCTGGCGATGCACATCGCCTTGCCGGAGCTGGACGGGCGAATCATCAGCCGGCCCATCAGTTTCAAGGACCTGGCCTGGCGCAGCGAGCGCAGCCAGAGCGATGTAGTCTGCTACCGGGCGATACCCGAACGCATGGATTTTGTCGCTGGACTGGCCCGCCGCTGGACCACCCTGGCGCGCCTGCCCAACGGCGAAAAGCGCGTGGCGCTGATCCTGGCCAACTACCCGACCCGGGACGGACGCATCGGCAACGGCGTCGGCCTGGACACGCCAGCGGCGGCGCTGAATATTCTGCGGGCGATGCAGGCCGAGGGTTATCCGCTGACCACCGAGCTGCCGGCCAGCGGCACCGCGCTGATCCGGCAGTTGCTCGGCGGCGTCACCAACGACCTGGACAGCCTCGACCTGCGGCCTTGTCATCAGAGCCTGGCCGTCGACGCGTACCGGGCCCTGTTCGACGCGCTGCCCGAGGCCAATCGCCAAGCGGTGCTGGAACGTTGGGGCGCACCCGAGCAGGACCCGATGTTCCGTGACGGCCGCTTGATGATCGCCGGCCTGCGCCTGGGCCTGACGTTCGTCGGCATTCAGCCGGCGCGGGGGTATCAGGTCGATCCGAGCGCGGTGTACCACGACCCGGACCTGGTGCCGCCCCATGGCTACCTGGCGTTCTATTTCTGGTTGCGCCACACCTACGGCGCTCACGCCGTGATTCACGTCGGCAAGCACGGTAACCTCGAATGGCTGCCGGGCAAGGGCGTCGGGCTGTCGGAAAACTGCTGGCCGGACGCGCTGCTGGGGCCGCTGCCAAACATCTATCCGTTCATCGTCAACGACCCGGGCGAGGGCGCTCAGGCCAAGCGGCGTACCCAGGCGGTGATCATCGACCACCTGATGCCACCGCTGACCCGCGCCGAAACCTACGGGCCGCTGCGCAACCTGGAGCTGCTGGCTGACGAATACTACGAGGCGCAATTGCTCGATCCGCGCCGCGCCAGGGAATTGCAACGGGACATCCTGGCCCTGGTGCGCGAGACGCATATCGACCGCGAGCTGCAACTCGACGCCGGCCTCGACAGCGACGCCGACGCGGCGATCTGGCTGCCGCGCCTGGACACCTACCTGTGCGACCTGAAGGAATCGCAGATTCGCGATGGCCTGCATATTTTTGGCGAGTCGCCGAGCGGACGGCTGCGCATCGACACCTTGCTCGCATTGCTGCGCATTCCCCGTGGCGAGGGCAAGGGCGCCCAGTCGAGCCTGCTGCGGGCCCTGGCCAAGGCGTTCGGGTTGGGCTTCGATCCGCTCGATTGCACCTTGGCCGAGCCTTGGGCCGGCGAGCGTCCCGAGGCTTTGCGCGACGTCAGCGATGAGCCCTGGCGCACCGTCGGCGACAGCCGTGAGCGTCTGGAGCTGTTCGCGGCGCGACTGATCGAGCGAGCCTTGGCCGGCGATATCGCCCAGCTCGACGCGCCGGGTTGGGAGACGGTGCACGGCATCATCGACCACCTGCGTGCCGTCGTCGCGCCGCGCCTGGATGCCTGTGGCTCGGCGGAAATGGGCGGCGTGCTCGACGCATTGGGCGGGCGTTTCGTACCGGCCGGCCCCAGTGGCGCGCCGAGTCGCGGACGCTTGGATGTGCTGCCCACCGGGCGCAACTTCTTCTCCGTCGACGTGCGCAACTTGCCCACCACCACGGCGTGGCGCATCGGTTTTCAGTCGGCGAGCCTGATTCTGGAGCGGCACCTGCAAGACCACGGCGATCACCTGCGCCAGCTCGGCCTGTCGGTGTGGGGCACCGCCACCATGCGCACCGGCGGCGACGACATTGCCCAGGCCATGGCGCTGATGGGCGTGCGTCCGGTGTGGGCCACGGGCAGCCAGCGGGTCGACGATTTCGAGATCCTGCCGTTGAGCCTGCTGGACCGGCCTCGGGTGGATGTGACGTTGCGGGTGTCCGGGTTTTTCCGGGACGCCTTCGCCAATCTGATCCGCTTGTTCGATGCGGCGGTGCAAGCCGTAGCGGCCCTGGATGAACCCGATGACATGAACCCGCTGGCGGCCAAAGTGCGTGCCGAGCGCGAAGCCTTGCTGCAATCGGGCTTGCCCATGGAAGACGCGGCGCGCCAGGCCGGCTGGCGGATTTTCGGCGCCAAGCCCGGCGCCTATGGGGCGGGCGTGCAGGGGGCCATCGACGGTCGGCTCTGGCAGAGTCGCGAAGACCTCGCCGAGGTGTACCTCAACTGGGGCGGTTATGCGTATGGTGCGGGCGACGAAGGCACCGCCGCGCGGGCGCAATTTTCCCGGCGCCTGAGCCAGGTGCAAGCGGTGTTGCAGAACCAGGACAACCGTGAGCACGACCTGCTCGATTCCAACGATTACTACCAATTCCAGGGCGGCATGCTCGCAGCCGTGGAAACCCTCAGCGGCGAAACCGCCGCCAGTTATCACGGCGATCACAGCCAACCGGATCTGCCGAAGATCCGTACCTTGAAAGAAGAACTCAACCGAGTCATCCGTTCCCGCGCGGCCAATCCGAAGTGGATCGACGGGGTCAAGCGTCATGGCTACAAAGGCGCGTTCGAACTGGCGGCGACGGTGGACAACCTGTTCGCCTTCGACGCCACCACCCAGTTGATCGAAGACCACCAGTACGCCTTGCTGGCCGATGCCTATCTGCTCGATCCGCATACCCGTGACTTCGTCCGGCAGCACAACCCCGACGCTCTGCGGGACATGACCGAGCGCATGCTCGAAGCGCAGCAGCGGGGGATGTGGCGGGCGCCGGGGGATTATCGCGAGGCGCTGGAAAACCTGCTGCTGGACATCGAAGAAAATGGCGGACTTACCGATGGATGACGGCCGCTGGTGGCGAGGGAGCTTGCTCCCGCTCGGCTGCGAAGCAGTCGTCATCCAGAACAGCAGCGTGACCAAAGGTTCTTGGGGCCGCTGCGCGGCACAGCGGGAGCAAGCTCCCTCGCCACAGGGGACCTCCTTACATTCATGAGATATCTCATATGACCGACACCCCACATTTCCCCCTCGCCGCCGTGGTCGGCGCCGATGCGTTGAAACTGGCCCTGTGCCTGGCGGCCATTGATCCGAAGATCGGCGGCGTGCTGATCGAAGGCCCGCGCGGGATGGCCAAGTCCACCCTGGCCCGGGGCCTTGCGGATATGTTGGCCAGCGGTCAGTTCGTGACCTTGCCCCTTGGCGCCACCGAGGAGCGGTTGGTGGGCACCCTCGACCTGGACGCGGCATTGGGGCAAGGGCGCGCGCAGTTTTCCCCGGGGGTGCTGGCCAAGGCCGACGGCGGCGTGTTGTACGTCGATGAGGTGAACCTGTTGCCTGATCACCTGGTGGACCTGCTATTGGATGTCGCCGCCAGCGGCACCAACCTGATCGAGCGCGACGGTATTTCCCACCGGCATCCGGCGCGTTTCGTGTTGATCGGTACGATGAACCCGGAAGAAGGCGAACTGCGTCCGCAACTGCTCGACCGCTTCGGCCTCAACGTGGCCCTCGATGGCCACACCGCACCGGCCGAGCGCGGGCAGATCATCCGTCGCCGGCTGGATTTCGACAACGACCCGGCGGCGTTTTGCGCCGAGTGGGAGCCGGCCCAGCAGCGGTTGCGTGACCGCTGCGAACAGGCCCGCGCAGGCTTGGCCCAAATCCCCCTGGATGACGCGGCGCTGGGGCAGATCACCGAGCGTTGCTTTGCCTGCGGAGTCGATGGGTTGCGCGCCGACCTGGTCTGGCTGCGGGCTGCCCGCGCGCATGCCGCCTGGCGTGGCGCGCACGCCATCGCTGCTGAAGACATCGATGCCGTTGCCGAATTTGCCCTGCGTCATCGCCGCCGCGAGCATGCCGCTCCGGCCCCCGCGCCAAACCAGGCCCCACCTTCGAACCCGAATGAAACCAGCCAACCCAGCGAAGGCCAAGGCCAATGGGGCGACCTGCCGCCCCGGGCGTTGCCGACCGGCGCCCGACGAGACGTGCCGAGCTGGCCAAAAAAGCCCTAGGCATTCGCCCCCGTTCGCCGTCGGGGGCGAATGCCAGACCCCGTCCGGGACGTCTGGACCATGGGCGCCAAGGCCACGGCAAAGCAGCGTCCAACGGTGTGGTGGACTGGCCGGGCACGCTGCTAAAGAGGCGTCCGCGCCTGGCTGCGGACCTGCGTTTCAAATCGCGGCAGCGTTCAGCCCATGAACTGTGGTTGGTAATCGTCGACGCATCGGCCTCGACCCGTCGCCATCGGGCCTTGAGCGACGGCAAGGGCCTGCTGGCGCAACTGTTCGACGAGGCCTACCGACAACGCGCACGGTTGGCGCTGTTGACGGCCAGCGGCGCCACGCCGACCTGGCAAGTGCAAGGGCTCAAGGCCTCCCACGGCCTGGTGCAGTGGCTCGACGCGCTGGGGGCCGGTGGTGGTACGCCGTTGCTGGCGGCGATCGGCGAGGCGCAGCGCTGGCTGGCCTCCCGTCGCAAGCGCTTCCCGGCGGAGCGACAGCGGGTGTTGCTGATGACCGACGGCCGGGTGAGAGACGGGCAACCCATGCCGCCCCTCGATTGCCCCAGCCTGCTCATCGACATCGAGCGCGGGCCGATCCGCCTGGGTCGGGCGCGGCAATTGGCGGGGCAGTTGGGGGCTGAGTATCGGCATATTGATGAAGGCACTTGAAATGAGCTGTGGCTGTCTGGGCCCTATCGCGAGCAAGCTCGCTTGTATGTTTAGACTTGAAGGGGTGGGCAGGACTAAAAGCTCGATTCCGACTCTAGCCAGTACGGACCGTGGGAGACTTCTCGTCCCGCCCTTTCTACCTAAAGCGCCGATAAGGAATTCATCGGTAAAACCGACGATAGAAGCAAGCCAGCGCTACGGTAGACCCCGACAAGCATCTAAACCCTAGCTCCGAGGATTCGACATGACAATCCTTACCTCTCCAGCGGTTATCGGTATTGATGTCGCCAAGGCTGAAATTGTCGCTTATCGCGAGGATCTGAAAAGCATTCAAATCGTCGATAACAATCGTGAAGCCCTTGTCCGCTGGCTCAAAATGTTGCCAGCGCAAAGCTTGATTGCCTTGGAAGCCACCAGCTTTTATCACCTGGATACGGCTGAACTGGCCCATGGGATGGGGCACAGGGTTTATGTTGTGGATGCCTATCGTGTGGCCCATTACCGTGAAAGCATTGGGCAGCGGGCAAAAACCGACCCTTGTGATGCACGTTTGCTGGCGCGTTATCTGACGAATGAACAGCAACGGCTACGTGCCTGGACACCACCTCCCGATGCCTACAAAGTGCTAAGAAGCCTGCTACGCAAGCGTGCAGAACTGATCAAAGCTCGCGTCAGCCTCATGCTGAGCTGGTCGGGCGAACCGCTTCTGAAAGATATCCTGACCCAGCAACTGGACGCCTTCAAGCAAAGCGATCGGGCCATTCAGAAATTATTGCGTGAAGCCAGCCAAGGGGCGGGAATTACTGAGAATATCAACCGCTGCAAAGCCATTGAGGGTGTGGGCGAACTGACGGCAACAAGCCTGGCGACCGCATTCATGCGAGGTGACTTCGCCAGCGGCGATGCGTTCATTGCCTTTTTAGGGATGGACCTGAGGCCAAAGGACTCCGGAAAAAAACACAGTCCCAGACACCTGAGCAAGAAAGGAGATGGCGAGCTGCGACGCTTGGCACACACCGCAGCAATGGCGGCTTGCCGGTCTCCAGTCTGGAAGCCTTACTACGAGTCCTGCTTGGCAAGAGGTTTCGCCAGAACCCAAGCGTTGGTGAGCCTCGCCCGTAAATTGTGTCGGGTGGCATTCGCCCTGATGAAAAACCAGAGCGAATATCGCCCTAATTCTATGCTGCAGGGTTCCCCTGCAACATAGAATCTCCCACA